>JBBILM010000086.1:0-8668 GCA_037444915.1 Nitrospirota bacterium
GTCTATGGTCTATGGTCTATGGTCTATGGTCTATGGTCTATGGTCTATGGTCTATGGTCTATTCTCAATCGTTTTACTTTTTTATTAAGCGCCAGCCATATAAAAACACCAAATACAACAAAAACAAAGGCGATTACAAGCTTTGCAACAAGGGCTGTCTCCTGATTTTTTTCGACCGCATTTGCCCATTCAAAATCCGCAAAATAGACAATTCTTAAAAGCCCTGCCATTAATATCCACGATACTGAAAACCACGCAAATCTAACAATGCTCCTGTATATCTTCAAAAAATATTTCCTGCTTTCATCAGTGCGCTTTGACGATTCGAATCTCTCAAGGACAATCCATAGCGCTATACCGCTTGCCGCGAGCAAAGCGGTTGCCACATCATGGAAATAATTGCTCATCATAATGAATACTCCAAATTCCGGGCTCACGGTCTATCCACCTCTGCTTTGAGTTTCTCCTCTCTGTCCTTCGCAAACTGTTTAAAAGCCCTGCCCTGAGGATATTGAATCATCCATGAGGTTATATGACTCATCGGAAATCCCTTCCACGATACCTGAGACATCCTTTGAACAATTTGGGGAATGCTGAATATATCAGCCCTTAATTTCACGATTGCGGCCTCGCGCTCATCAGGACTCATAGTTGGATGCTCAAACACGGCATGATTGCCGTCAAAGCTGTCCCAGTCCAGCCCTTTTATCAGATACGGCTTATAAATATCGTAAAGCTCTGTGCCTGGGAAGGGTGTTGTCATTACAGGATGCGCCGAGACCTTCAACTCCTCGCACAGCTTAAGAATTCCCTCAAAATCCTCTCTTGAATCCTGCCTCCCGCCCACCATAATAAACAGCATGACCTCGATTCCGTAATCCCTTATCTTTTTTATTGCGTCCCTTCTCTCCCTGCCCTGTTTTGTTACTGCCTTATATTCTTCGAGACTTGACATGTTATTGGACTCCCAGCCAACAAGAACCGCTGTCAGTCCGGCCTTTTGAGCATATGTGAGAAGATCGTGCGAACTCGGATGCTGAACCGATTTAATGTCTCCTGAACCGAACCACCACTTGCCATTTATGTTAAGAGACATCTCTCTGTAAAGTTCGATAGATCTTTTTATATCCACGCCCCAGATATTGTCATCGATGCCCCAAAACAGCCGCCTGCTGCTCGATGCTATCTCCTGCACAACTTCATTTACAGGCCTCATTCTGACCTTGCCGCCAAAAAATTTGTGCACGGAACAAAAAGTACAGCTAAAGGGACAGCCTCTTGATGTCTGAAAATAACCATAAACATATTTTGTATTCCATTTGCCGGTGTCCGGCTTGGGCATATTCACGAGATCGGGGAATCCGCCGTTATAAAACTGCTTTAACGCCTTTTGCTCCGCGTCATTTAAGAGTTCATCCCATATCTTTTCAGCCTCGCCAAGCACAACAGAGTCAGCATGCCTCGCAGCCTCATCAGGCAGGGCAGTGACATGTATACCTCCTAACACAGTTCTTTTTCCAACTGACCTGAGCCTGTCCGACATTTTATACACCCAAGGCGCCTGCGGCGTGAGCACTGTAAAGCCAACAAGGTCAGCATCCACTTTATCAGGATCAAAGGCCTCCTTATTTGCGTCAATGAGTTCGACCTCTATATCCGGTCTGATCTGGAAGGTAAGTCCGGCCAAATATTCAAGCACAGGAGGCGCAATGGGCAAACCTTTGGATGTCTGCCCCTTTTCGCCAAAGGGCGGAGAAACGAGTAAAAGTTTCATCAGGTTTTTTCTTTGATTACTGCAGCTCCTCGCATAAAATCTTTATCTTGGAAAGCACATTCTCTGATTCTTTTTTGTTCAATTTTTCTATGACGCCCCTATTTGAAATCACTCCCATTATCTTGCCGGGCGCCTCGTATTCAACCTCAACCGAGAGTTCCGTGCCTTTATCAACCGGCGTAAAAAGATATGTTTCCAATATCGGGAAACTTCCTTCCATCTTCATGCCAAATCTCGCATTTTTCACATTTTCTGTAACATGCCCTTTGCCGCTAAAATTCATTCCCAGCATACGGTAAGTCCATTTAAAAGTTGTGCCCTTCTCTGCCTTTGGAGACGAAACATCACGCACATCAGACAGGCTCGTTACATACTTTGTCCAGTTGTCAGGATTTGTGACGAATTTGAAGACCTTGTCAACAGAAGAATTAATGACTATTTTTTTGGATATCTTAGGCATATACACCTCCGTTAATCCCGCTTGGAGCATGTCTCCACCCGGGCAGATTTTTTATAAATTATATCACACCTTCCTCAAAAAAAGTCCTGCTAAAAAAAACGGGATTCCTCCTGCCGTCATAAACAGGCCGATTATTATAACTGGCGCTCCAAAATCTCTCACTATCTGGAGTCTGACCCAGTAAGCAGGCTCAAAAAACCTGATCGTCAGATTATCGAACCGCATATCTGCCTCTGAATCACCCTCTGAAACTATGCTTTCGCCTTTAAAAACCCTGATATTATAAACCGGGTTCTTCAGATTATATTGCGAGCCGGTCATGTCCCCTTTCTGCACAACCTTTTCCGGCTTCATTGATATTAAAAACCTGTAAGGATAAGGTTGAACTTCGAAAAAATCAGATCTTCCCGGCGGCAGTATTCTTAACGGCATATAACCTTCGTCTTTCAACTGACTGTCTTCATAAAGGACTATGCCGGGCGCAAATCCGAAGTCGAGTATGTGATAGTATGTACCATTTATCTTTTTGGGAGGGAATGCCCCTATTTCAAACACGTTTGAATCCTTATCCACGACAGTCAATTTCGGCTCGTAAGCAAACACACCCTTTCCTGGTCCGGCATCTATATCAATATACGCATCCTTTAATCCGGACTTTATTCCTGTTATCTCATAGCCCTCGCCAGCCTCAAAAAACCTTACTATATCGCCTTCTCCGGCAAGATGCTGAGTCACAGCCCTTGTTGTGACGCTGATAAAAAAGCCTGTAAAAAATACCATTATCCCAAAAGGCATTATAAGCCGCATAAAAAACAACACCCTGCCTTCTTTCCATCTCCGTCTGGCGGATCTTATGATATTCAAAAATCCGCTCAGCAAAAACAAAACAAAAGGCATCTGGAACACTATTTTTTTCTCAAGATAATGCACAAAGGCGGCAAATGCTTCACTCATGAATATCGCTGAGACAATGTAATACATTATCCAAAGTCCAATCAGCCAGAGCAGAAATGCCTCTGAAGAAATAATATTAAAAAGATGTTTCATTGCCCTTACCGGCAAGCTTATACTCATTATTCAACCTCTTTATTTGGCCTCTTTGAATTCGATTATCTTTACAGCCTCGAATTTTTTGAGAATCTCACCTATATCTATTTTTACAAATCTTTCATCTACACTAAAAGTCAGAGGTATTGGGTTGCATCCCCCGGCATCGCCTACGCTTTCCAACGGAATAGGCGTATTGCAATATACGCATATCAGGTCTATGTCGATTTGTCCGTAGCCTTCTGGGTCATACGGACATATTTCGCAGGCATCAAGACAGACAGACAAAGCGTCTTCAGCTTTCCTGATGATTAAAAGCCTTATTGTCTTTCCATCGTGTGAGAGGGTAAATTTATGCAGTCTTCCATCCATTAAATTCATCGAGGGATCAGAAATCGGTATAATCACAACGCCATTTTCAACAACAACAGGTTTGGGCTTTGGATTGTATACCATTTGCGCGTCGCCGCCTTTTTCAGAAAACCACGAAAAGAGGATTAAGAAAACAAACAGAAAAACAGGCACTGCCTTTTTCCTTCTGTCAGAAAGAAGCATGGATTTGATCTTCCTCTTTTGAGCGCCTGTCTTTTCACTTATCCCCTCTTTATCGAAAAGTGATGCACCGGGAACTTTGACAAGGCTATAATAAATAAACGTGAACGGAAGCATAAGAAATATTAACAGCGACGCGATACTCGCAAACGAAGAGCCGAAAAAAAACCCTATAAAATTCCATGCCGTAATAGTAAGCAGCGGATGGTCCGGAACCATCAGAAACACAAATATCTGATGAATAAAGTCATGCGCCAATTTCATAAAACCGCGCTGAACCGATGGCATGAGCGACAATTCAGCGAAACCCTTTATACCGCCCCCGAGCAGTTTGACGATTGCCAAAAAAAGCAGTATCTGGGGAAGACTGAAAAAACCTCCTATAGCAACCGTCCTGAAATATCTGATTATGACAATGAACAGCATTAATACGAGCAAATAGCCTGTCAATGCGGAAAAAAAGGTCATCAGCGCATCCTGTTTCATAACAGATAGTTCTTTCAGAAAAATAATCGATCCGGCAATATCAGGCGCGAAAAAAATAACCGAAGCAGTAAAAACAATGAAGTGCTTTATAGACTCAGCCCATTTTTTTAAAAATAATGGATAGGTTGACTGGCCAGACTCATCAGACACCGGGACTTGACCCTGAAATGGATATAACATATTAACACCTGATGCCTGATACAGGGCAGCAGCGCTCGATATAAAGAAAACTGCCAGAGAGACGGAAATAAAACCTGATATCGCATCCTTCAGAATCATGTCATGCTGAATGAAAAAAACTGCCGCTGATAACAAAAAGGAGACAACTATTGCTGAATAAAAAGCCTTCAAAAGATGTTTTTTATTATTTAACGCAAGGTATGAATAAAATACAAGCCAGACAATGCCTAACTTAAACCCTTCTTTAAGGCCTATGATTAAAGCTTCATATATCATAAAAAGTCTTTGGTCTTTGGTCTTTGGTCTTTGGTCTATAGTCTATAGTCTTTTGTCTATAGTCTTTGGTCTGAAATTATCCTGCCATCTTCCATTGAAAGTATCCGCTGCCCCCATTGGGAAACAAATGGGTCATGCGTAACAAGCACAATAGTAAAATGCTCCTCTGCGTGCAATTTCCTGAGCAGTTCGAGTATCACCTTGGTATTCTCCCTGTCAAGATTTCCTGTAGGCTCATCCGCAAGGAGTATCTGGGGACTGTTTATAAGCGCCCTTGCAATGCACACGCGCTGCTGCTCCCCTCCGGAAAGCTGAGACGGCCTGTGCGTTAGCCTATGGCTTAGGCCTACGCGCCCGAGCGCTTCCGCGGCCTCCTTCTCGTCAGCCATGCTGTGAAAATACTGAGCGAGCATAACATTCTCAACAGCGCTCAGATACGGTATCAGATGGGACTGCTGAAATATAAAACCCATTTTCTCCCTTCTGAATCTCGCCATGTCGTCTTCCTTGAGAACATTTATGTTGACAGAATCAATAATAACATCGCCCTTAGTTGGCGCATCCAATCCGCTTATAATATTCAAAAGCGTGCTCTTGCCCGAGCCTGATGGCCCGATAATATTAATCCACTGTCCTTTTTCTATTTCAGTATTGACGCCTCTCAGGGCATGGGCAGTGTCATACTCTTTTATCACATCCCTAACTTCGATTAATGACATTTATCCTCCACTATACTAAGACTATAGACTATAGACCATAGACCAAAGACTATAGACTAAAAAACTAAAAACTAAAAACTAAGAACTAAAAACTAAAAACTAAAAACCAAGAACTAAGAACTAAGAACTAAAAACCAAGAACTAAGAACTAAGAAGTCTGCAATCTGCCGTCTTCAGTCTTTGGTCTTTGGTCTGTTGTCTGTTGTTTATAGTCTATTGCTGTTGTTTATTCACCCCTTAATATAACCGCAGGATTGTAGCTCATGGCATTTCTGACAGGAAAATGGCTTGCCAGAATCGATATAAGCACTCCTGTTATCAGCGACAAAAACGGCAAATACCAGGGCATGCCAATAAAAGAATCAAAGGCAGCCCTTGAAATTGCCTGCGATGAAACATAACCCAATATAAAACCTGCTGTTCCGCCGGAAAATCCGACTAACAAAGCCTCCGTGTGATAAAACAAACCAATCTGCCTTCTTGCAGCGCCCAATGCCTTCATAAGTCCTATTTCTTCTCTTCGTTCGAGGACATTTGCGCCCATTGTGCTGCCCACGCTTATTGCTGCTGCAGAAAGCACGACTACAGTTACGAGTATCATGAGGAGCTGTATCTTCGTTAAAAGGGATTCCTCGGCAACCGCAACCTGCCTGAGAGTTCTTACTGACGCGTCCTGAAGCAGTGCGCCGATTTCCTTTACAGCAATATCCGCTTTTCCCGCTGCACTCCTGACAATAACAGCGCTTAACATGCCGTTTATGCCGAGCAATTCCCACGCATCAGGAATCGAAACAATAACCGCGCTATCCTCAGAACCGCCTTTTTCGATAAATCCCTTGACCACAAACTCTTTTTTTCTGCCGCTGTTCTCTATGAGAACAATTTTATTCTCCTGAATTTTTAAAATATCCCTGAGATTTATTCCGGCAATCATTTCCCCATTAGATTGAGGCCATTGGCCAAAAAGCCTCCAGCCCTTCCCCTTTATCTGTGCTATATCAATGCCGAGCAGCTCTAATGAATGACCATTAACAAGCGCGCTTCCATAAACCTGGCCTGAAATATCCTCGACGCTTGTCAATTTTCTAATACTGTTCAAAACTTCTGAATCAAGATAACCGGCGTCTTTGGGTGATATGATTATATTGCCGCCGTACGCCTTCAGCTCAGCTCCGAGTTTATCTCTAATACCCGATGTAATTCCGGCCAGCGCCGTGATTATCCCTACAGCAAGAGCTACTGATAATGCGGCGATAACAACCCTCCCTTTTCTCTGGGATATGGACCTGACAAAGAAAAAGAAAAATCCGTTCCTGTTCATTCAGCGCCCTTCAGCACAATAGCAGCCTTTATCCTCAACGCCCTTTTTATAGGCAGTATGGTTCCGGACACGGAAATAAAAAGCGCTATTCCAATAGCAACAGGCATAAGAAGACCTTTTTGTTCAAGCCCGGCATCAAAGACCTTCATCCCGATATATTTAGATGCCGCAATAGACATCAGATACCCTAAAACCCCTCCAATAAGCCCGATAAGCGCGCCTTCTGATACAAAAACCACTGCTATTTTTGTACTGTCCGCACCAATTGCCTTCATCAGTCCAATCTCTTCTGTCCTTCTCAAAAGACTCATTATCATCGTAGTAGAAACGCCGAGGGCCGATGCTGACAGCGCAATCAGGCAGAGCAGATATATCAACAGCTTTAACTTTCCGAGTATTTTGCCCTCTGTCTGGGCAACCTGCCAAATCGGTCTTGCTGAGGAGCCCTGAAAGACCTCCTCAAGCTGCTTGGCTATCGAGGTTACGTACCCTGTGCAATACCATTTTTCATATTCGAGGGTTGACATTGTCTTGGGGTCTTTATAGGCAAATTCATCCATCGGTGTTGTCAGGGCGCTCACAAACACCCTGGATACCCTATCAGTCATACCTTTAAAGCTTTGCAGGAATTCAATATCCATAAAAACCTGCCCGTCCTCGTCCCCGCCTGTTTCAATAATCGCGGAAACCTCAAACGATGAACCATCCAACTGAATGTTATTTCCCTTGTTAATGCCGAGTTTGCTGGCAAGCGCCCTGCCGACGGCTGCCTTGCCCGCTGCATCAGGCCATTTGCCGTCAATGCTCCACCACGGCGATACGGTCTTTATGCCGGCAATGAAATTTACTGATTCGCCTGGCAGAGGCAGCTCTTTTTCATACCAAGCGCCTATTATTTTCACCTGTTCGGTCCTGCCATTGGCAGCAAGCTGTCCGTTTGTTTCAAGAAACGGAGCAACGCCCACTATATTATGCCTCCAGAAAATAGTCTTTGTTTTTATTATATCTTCAAACCTCAGATACCTCTTTTGTCCTGAAATATCCGCGATACCTTCTATCCTCGGTTCTATGATTATATTTGCCCCGAATGACCTGAGTTCCTTTGCTATCTTTCCGCTTATTTCGAGTGAAATGGTTATAAGAGAAGCAGCAAGCGCAGTGCCCACCGCAACTGAAACAATCATAAGCGACATAGCCTTTTTCTGGTTAGAAAACGAACGATTAAGAAGTCTGAAGAGCATTTTTTATTATAGCTGAAAAAACAGCCAATTAGGAATGAGGATTTAAAAATCAGGAATTAAGAATTGAGGAAAAAATCATTTATTCTTAATTCGTAATTTGTAATTCTTAATTATTGGCGCCGCTTGTGGCTTCCTTGATGCCGAGCATTATGTCTTCTATCTGGAAGGGCTTATTTATGTACTTTGAGACATTCATGGATGCCAGTTCGCTTCCATGATTATTAAAATAAGCGGAGATCGCAATAATAGGCACATCTATATCCAATGCCCTGATTTTCCTGATAAGTTCGTAGCCGGACATATCAGGAAGCTTTATATCAGCGATAATTACGTCGTACTTTTTTTGTGTTACGGCAATCAGCGCTTCGCTTCCGGTAAAAAGACATTTCACTGAATGGCCGTAACTCTCAAAAGCCCTCTTTAAAGACCAGCAGATAAGCTCTTCATCATCAACAATGAGGATATTCATTAAACCCATTCCAATACAATGGCACATCTAATCTTTGTTAAGCTTGCACAATACACTAAGATTTATAATAGCAAGAAAAATGCCAACAATTATTTGGAACAAAGAAACTGAAGGATAATTAAAAAAATCAACAGCAGAACCGC
>JBBILM010000087.1:0-8589 GCA_037444915.1 Nitrospirota bacterium
ACCTGCGACCTCTTCCGTGTGAAGGAAGCGCTCTCCCACTGAGCTAATCGCCCTTATTGTTGAAATTATATATAACAGATTTGATAGCTGCATGTAAAGCTCGCAAATGGCAAATTCCGCTGCGGTATATCTGCTCTTGTCAGCACAAACTCTTTTTAAGTTAAACTATCTTCATATATATGAGAAACATTAAACTAACCATTCAATATGACGGCACTAATTATAATGGCTGGCAAATACAGAACCACAACGTAAAAAGTAATATTGTTACGATACAGGGATTAATTCAAGATACAATTAAAAGGATAACCGGCGAGAGTATAAACCTGAAGGGCGCGAGCAGAACAGATGCGGGAGTGCATGCCATTGAACAAGTCGCATCCTTTAAGACATCTTCATCCCTTCCATCCGCGGTTATTAAAAGGGCGCTTAATGCAACCCTGCCTTATGACATAAGGGTCATTGAAGCATCAGACGCGGATGAAGATTTTCACCCCCGATATGACGCTAAAAGCAAGATATACGTCTACGTTATCTCGAATTCCGATATAATATCGCCATTTCTCTGCAGATACGCATGGAAAATAAACTATGAACTAAATTTTCCGAGCATGCTCAACTCGCTAAAATTCTTCAGAGGAACGCATGATTTCTCTTCTTTCAGGGCAAGCGGCTGCGGAGCAAGAAATACAAACAGAACCATAATTGATATTAAGATGGAAATACTCCGGAAAATTGATTTCGTGACCCCGCTTTATGGGAACTTTATTGTGATAAGGATAGAGGCAAATGCGTTTTTAAGGCATATGGTAAGGAATATAGTTGGCACTGTTATAGAAGTTGGAAAGGGTAAAATCAGTGACCATGTTGTAGAAGGCATTATTTTTTCTAAAGACAGAAAAAATGCCGGGCCAACAGCTCCGGCAAAGGGGTTGTTTTTAGAAAAAATCAAATACGGCTGATAATATCTTTACTAACCTTCCTCTCTCTTTATCTTTTCGATGAATTCCATCTTTTCCTGGCAATCACGGCAATAAATCGCAAACGGCAAAATTTTCAATCTTTCTTCGTTTATTTCATCGCCGCAGTCTTCACACACGCCGTAAGTATTTTCATTAAGCTTTCTTATGGCAGCATCGATTTTTAGAAGCACTTCCCTGTGGGAACTCAGCTGCCTCAGGCTTATATCCTCTGATAAATCAACAACCGACATATCGCCGTCATCCATAACAGCTTCCACAAGCTGCCTTTTTTCTCCGGACTTGAATTTTTTAATCTCGGACTGCGCCTCTTTTACTATGGCTTCTCTTTTTTGTATAAGTATTTTCTTAAGTCTTTCAGTGCGTGTCTTTTCGTCTTCAATTACTGTATCTTTTGCCTGTTTTTCTTTTGCTTTTGGTTCCTGTTTCTGTTTCTTCGGCATTATCCCTCCTCAAACAATTGCTCATGGCTTTTACTTTTTGCCATGAGGCTGAACAATCAACTTTCTGGTGACGATTCTTCCTTAAATACCTCAACAATGCTCCTGACCTTTATGCCGGCCTGCTCAAGCGCCTTCTGAATATCAGTTAATTTTGCATCGGTAACCTTAAGCACATAATTGCTGTTTGTCATAAAATTGCCTCCCTTTTACTGAATTCAAAATACAATCTTGTTTTACCGGGCGTTTAACAACAAGATTGTTTAAACTTCCATTATCTCTTTTTCTTTGTGCTGAAGCGCCTCTTCTATCTTGTTTATGTAGGAATCCGTTAGTTTCTGTATCTCTTCCTGAAGCCTTTTGGTTTCATCCTCGCTTACATGTTTTTCTTTCTCTGTTTTTTTAAGTTCTTCGTTTGTATCCCTTCGTATATTTCTTACGGCAATCTTCGCTTCTTCAGCCCTTTTCCTGACCACTTTAACAAGTTGTTTTCTTCTTTCCTCTGTAAGCTGCGGTATGTTTATTCTTATAGTCTTTCCATCATTGCCTGGCGTAAGTCCGAGATCTGATTTAAGTATGGCCTTTTCTATCGCTGGTATCAAAGATTGCTCCCATGGTTGTATCGTTATCTGCCTGCTTTCCGGTATTCCAAGCGTTGCAACCTGGCTGAGAGAAGTCTGAGTTCCGTAATAATCAACGGTTATGCCGTCAAGCAATGCGAGGGAAGCCCTTCCTGTCCTGATTGAAGCAAAATCCTTTTTTAAAGAGTCTATTGCCCCGTTCATCTTGTCAGTAGCCTTCTTCTTGAACTCCTGCATATACACCCCTTTTAAATCAGACGCGGCAAATCAAGATAAATTAAAAGCTTTAATCAATTTTTAAAATTACCGCGTCACTTTTTTTTCCAAGCCCTTGGAAGATGTCACCCTTGTTCCTATTTTTTTACCCATCACAAGGTTTTTAATATTATCGGATTTTTTTATATTAAATACAACTATCGGAAGATTATTATCCATGCAAAGAGTGATTGCAGTAGAATCCATAACCTTCAGGCTGTGTTTTAATACATCTATGTAACAGATTTCCTCATACTTTTTTGCCGCGGGATCTTTCACAGGGTCGGCAGAATATACGCCGTCAACCTTTGTGCCTTTTATTATTACATCAGCTCCTATTTCCATTGCCCTGAGGGCTGCTGCTGTATCCGTTGTAAAATATGGATTGCCGGTGCCGGCAGCAAATATTACCACCCTTCCTTTTTCGAGATGCCTGACCGCCTTTCTCCTTATATAAGGCTCTGCCAATTCCCTCATGTCGATAGCGGACTGAACCCTTGTCTGCAGGCCGAGTTTCTCGAGATCGTTCTGCAATGCAAGCGCATTTATGACTGTAGCGAGCATGCCCATATAATCAGCCGATGCCCTTTCCATGCCTCTTGCTGAAGCCTCGACACCCCTGAAAATATTTCCGCCTCCAATAACAACGGCAACATGTACTCCCAAATCAACAACCTTTTTAATCTCACGCGCCATAAATTGGACAGTAGCCGGATCTATGCCGTATCCCCTGTCCCCCATGAGCGCCTCACCGCTAACTTTTAACAGCACCTTTTTATAATAAAGCCGTTTGCCTGCAGGCCCGGCTTTTCTGTTAACTTTCACAGGTTGAGGTTTTTTCAATTCCTTCTCCTAACTGAAATCTTTCAAATCTCCTTATTACAATATTTTCTCCCATTTTAGCAATCTTCTCGGTTATAAGGTCCCTGATCTTAAGCTTGCCATCAGGGTCTTTAATAAACACCTGCTCTAAGAGGCACGCATCACTGAAAAACTTTTCGAGCTTGCCCTCAACGATTTTGTCTACTACCTGCGCTGGTTTGTTAGCAACCTGCCCCCTGTAAATCTCCTTTTCCCGCTCAAGCATATCAGAAGGCACTTCTTCCTTGGAAACATACTGTGGATTTGCAGCGGCAATGTGCATCGCAATATCTTTAACAAGTCCCCTGAAATCGTCTGTTCTCGCAACAAAGTCGGTTTCGCAATTTATCTCAACGAGCACTCCGAGCTTATCCATATGAATATATGATCCTATTAAACCTTCGGACGCGTTCCTGCCCGACTTTTTTGCAGCAGTTGCGAGCCCTTTTTGCCTTAACAGATCTATAGCCTTTTCCATATCGCCTGCACTGTCAGCAAGAGCGCGTTTGCAATCCATGAGGCCTGCTCCGGTTTTTTCGCGCAACTCCTTAACCATGTCTGCTGTAACTGTCATTTATAAAACCTCCTGCTCTATTTTTTCTTCTATTACCGATTTCTCTGTTTCTTCTGCTGCGCTCTTTGCAAGTGTGTTTTTTCCTTCTATTATAGCGTCAGCCATTTTAGATGAAATAAGCTTAATCGCCCTTATAGCATCATCATTGCCGGGTATAACGTAATCGGCATCGTCTGGGTCGCAGTTTGTATCGACAACTGCAACTATCGGGATAGCCAGCTTTCTGGCCTCATCAACTGCGATCTTTTCTTTTTTTGGATCAACAACAAAAATAGCGCTCGGTATGTCTTCCATTTCCTTTATACCACTCAGATTTTTTTCGAGCTTGATGCGCTCCTTTTCAAGAGTTGAAACCTCTTTTTTCGTCAAAACAGAGTAGGTGCCGTCTTCTTTCATTGTTTCAATCTTTTTAAGCCTCTCTATGCTCTTTTTGACTGTTGAAAAATTTGTAAGCATGCCTCCGAGCCATCTGTTGTTAACATAAAAAGAACCCGCTCTTCTGGCTTCTTCGATAATAGCGTCCTGAGCCTGCTTCTTGGTTCCTACAAAAAGAACAGGCGCTCCTGTAAGAGCAATTTTTTTGACAAAATCATACGCTTCTTCGATTCCTTTAAGCGTTTTTTGCAGATCAACAATATGAATACCATTTCTTTCACCAAAGATATACCTTTTCATCTTTGGATTCCATCTCTTTACCTGATGTCCAAAGTGCACACCAGATTCCAGCAATTCCTTCATTGTTACAACAGCCATTTTTTACCTCCTGGTTTTTCCTCCGCCCGAATCTCCTTAACCCGTCATCAGTTCATAAGAAGCAGGTTTCTCCTGCTCTCAGTCCTTTAAGCCGGGACCACCAGAGAATCTTCATGGGCGTGTGTTTTTGAATAATAAAAATAACATAATAATCGTTTATTTTTCAAGATTATAACGCCGCCTTATTTTAGTTGCGTTTTAAAATGCAATTCTGTATCTTTTATATATGAGCGTATTTGTAGTCCACGAACATCACGCAAGACGCCTGCATTTTGACCTAAGGCTTGAAATAGAAGGGGTTTTTAAGTCATGGGCTGTTCCAAAAGGACCTTCAATGAATCCTTCGGACAAGAGACTATCCATAATGGTGGAAGATCATCCTCTCGATTATGGTCATTTCGAAGGTGTAATACCTGAAGGGCAGTACGGTGCGGGAAAAGTTATTATTTGGGACAATGGGGCATTCGAGCTCTCAAGCGGAGATATCGAGTCAGGGAAAATAGAATTTTCATTGCAGGGAAAAAAATTAAAGGGAAGCTTTGTCCTTACTAAAATGAAAGATACGGAATGGCTTTTGATTAAAAAGAGGGACGAATATGCTGACAGGCTTTTTAAACTCGTCCCTGTTTTTGATGCTTAATTAAGCACAACAACTAAAGTTACAAGTGCTTGTAATCTAAAGTTTAAACTTGAAGTTGACAACGGCTTATAAGAAAGGTAAACTGTAATTGCTTGGCGTTATCTCATCATTTATGGTTTTTTCGTTTCTATTTACAATTTTGAAAAATAATGCTGATTCCAGAATGGATATAAAGCAATCAAACATCAAATCGCGCTTGAATCAAAGAGAAAAGTTACAGCCTATTTTTTCTCTTAAAAAACGCTTGCTGAGCATTATGACGATTGCTATTTTTAGTTTCCTGCGTACGCGGGAAATAAAAAGGAGGAGGTGATTTTATCGTAACTATCGGGAGGCATTTTTTATGGAATCAAAAAAAATAAATAAGGAGGGCTTATGAGATTGTTAAGATTATCCGTGATTTTGCTTTTTGCAGTGTTGGCGCTTACAACACTACCCGCCCAGTCTGAAGCTCAAAAAGCTAAGACAATTGACGAACTCGCAAAGATGTATGATGTATCCTCTTGCAAGGCTTGCCATGCCAAGATATTTGATGAATGGCAGAAGTCCATGCATGCCCGCTCCCTGTTTGGAACCAGGAGGACCATGGGCGGATTCAAAGGCTCGATCGAGGCAGGTCTCTTTAAGGCATTTACCCATGCTGGCGTAAAAGAGGTAAAAGATATTAAAGTTGAACACTTTGCCCAGTGCTTTAAGTGTCATTTGCCGCAGATAAAGGATGCTACCGATGAAGTTGCGCAGCAGTTGGCGCAGGCATTTATCGATGCTGACAGAGCCACTTTAGAAAAAGTCGGCATCAACTGCATCGTCTGCCACAACACAAAGGCAATCATTCACAAGTGGCAGGATGGCGAGCCTCAGCCTAATGTCATTTATGGATCAAAAGACGGAGCCCATCCGGATGGAAAGTTTACTACAATGAAAAAGAGCCCGATAATGTCAGAGGCAGTAGCGTGCGGACAGTGTCATGGAACAGGGCCAAACCTCGAATTCCCGCAGCCCTCACAATGTGCAACTGCATATGGAAGCTACCTCCACGCATACGTCCCTGCAGGCGGTACTGAAACCTGTCAGGAATGCCACATGAAAAAAGATGGAAAGGGGCATCTAATGCCATCCCGCGACCCTGAAATGATAAAGAGGGCTGTAGACGTAGATGTTGAAACAAGGGGTTATAAGTTCCTTGTCAAGCCCGGTGACGCGATTCCAATGGCCACGGTTACGGTCAAAATTACTAATAAAGCCGGACACAGAATTCCTGATGGCTGACCATCTCCACAAAGGCTGGTCCTGGATGTGACCGCTAAAACAAAAGATGGCAAAGAGATATTCAAGGATTCCAAAATATACATGACTCAGGCTACAAACAGCCGCGGCGATGCCATGATATACGGCGCCCACTTCAAAATGGGATATGAGCGCGATACAAGCTTGATGCCGCTTCAGACAAGGGTCGAGAATTACGAGATCAAATTCCCGTATGAAGATGTAGAAAAAGAAGCTGGAAAGCCCAAGGTCAGAGAGATAAAAGAGAAGGAAATGGATGTCACAGTCGTTCTCCGTTATCAGCTTGACCCTGCACCGGGTGAAACAGGAAAAGACAGTTTCATCTTCTACGAAACAACCAATAAGGTAACCATCAAGTAGGATTAGGGTTAGAAGCGCTGTTCAAAAAACCCGCCCTGTGTTTGCGCAGGGCGGGTTTTTAATGTTATCATAAATCATGAAAAAGATATCAGCGATATTTATCATTTTAGCAGTCTTCGTCATTCCTTGCACAGTATTAGCTGAACCTTTGGAAATACAACTTGATATAACAAAAGGGGAACTCTGCCAGAATGGTGTAACGTCTCTTGTAAAGGAAAATGTCCTGAAGCTAAAACAGGAAGACACCTTGATAGTATTCGCCTTGCCTGACGATGCTCACTATGTGAAGTTTGCCATAAAATCCGAGAGTTTGCCTGTTGTATTTGAAACCATATCCGATAAAGACCTGACGCGCTTTATAATCAGACTTAAATAGCAATTACATCGTAAGATTATATGCCATGCGCGGATAAACGGCTTTACCCCTCTACATTATCGAGGCGTGTAAATAAAGCATATCAAAAAAAATACCGGTTGATTCATTGGATTGTTTCTATAAATTGCTAATTATAAAGACTTTTATCTATTCATGCCACATCTGAAAACTTATCGGAAAGCCTTGCAAATTCTTCAATGCTCAGAGTTTCCGCTCTCCTGATAGGGTCTATTCCAGCCCTAACAAGAATCTCTTTAATCATGACCTCGCTGCCCTCCGGCAATATGTTTTGAATCTGCTTCATCGCATTCAGCATGGTCTTTCTTCTTTGCGAAAAAGCTGTTTTAACCACCCTGAAAAACATTTTCTCATCTCTGACAATTACAGCAGGACTTTCGAGCATATCAACATGAATCAGCGCGGAGTCCACCTTTGGCGCAGGCCGGAAAGCGCCCCTTGGTATGATAAATTTCAACTCTGCTTTTCCGAAGTATTGAACACCAATGGTCAAAACACCGTAGTCCTTTGTGTTAGGCCTTGCGATAATCCTCTGAGCCACTTCTTTTTGTATTGTCAGAGTCATTGACTTGAGATTTTTTCTTGATTCAATAAGCCTGAATATTATAGGCGTAGTTATATAATAAGGGATATTCGCTACTACCTTGAAAGGCTCTAAATCTTCGTAACGGTATTTGAGGGCATTGCCATGAACAAGCTCTATATTTTTAAAGCCCTTTATATCTTGTCTCAGTTTCTCATAAAGTTCAGCGTCAAGCTCAATGGCAACCACCTTTTTAGCGGCTTCAGCAAGCATTTTTGTAAGCCTGCCATGACCTGGGCCTATTTCTACGACAATATCATCAGGTCTTATATTGGCGGCCTCTATAATCCTGCTCAATATTGATGGATCAAAAAGAAAGTTCTGTCCTAAATATTTCTTTGGCATGGTATTTTAGCTTTTTATATTATATCTTATATCAGTAGTGTCCGGTTAAAATCGAGGGCAGCTGATATAACATATTGATAGCAAAGGATTTATCGAAGAAAATGAGTGCGTCAGACTTGAAAATAGTTTTGGGAATCAGCGATGGTTTGGTAAAAGGCCAAACCGGAGGTTACCATATACATTGGCGCAACGCTGTTTTCTCAAATAATGGACTACTTGCCATGGGATATGTTTTATCGCATAGTCAGCCGCTACAATGGCGATTATCGGGTAAAGACGTTCCGATGCGCCGAGCAGTTACGGGTAATGGCATTTGCTCAGATGACATATCGGGAGAGTCTTCGGGATATAGAAGCGTGCCTGACATCACAAACTCAGAAACTGTATCACATGGGCATATCAAACCCCGTCAGTCGCTCCACCTTGGCCGATGCAAACGAAGCACGCGCCCTCAATGGCACAATAAATTCCATAGGCAATGGCCGACAATATATCTGGCGCCTCGGTTTTTCATGAACTCTAAGTTCTCTTCGCTT
>JBBILM010000088.1:0-8344 GCA_037444915.1 Nitrospirota bacterium
AAAATATCCTTTTATTTGCATTGCTCGTAAAATTGAAATATCATTAAATTATGGTAGCCATGGCATTAATCACAGGAGGTATTTGAAATGAGACTTACAACCTTGTCAATAATCGCGGTAGCGATTTTCTCTATTGCGGAGCTTTTTATTATTTCAAAACCCGGCTATAACAATGCATGGGCAATGAATGCGGACGGGCACGGACACGGTCATAATGTAACATTTCCTGTTAAATGACTGTATCAAATATTCGCTGAAGTTAAGCACCATGACCATATAGTTGTCATGAGCTTTATGGTGGTGGCAGAGTAATCCGTCAGCCGCGAAATTAAAGGCCTTTACTGCAGCGGCATCCCGATCTTTGGTTCCAAAGGCTGGCTATTTCAGATCGCCTCCTGATTCCTCTTCCTGCTTGGTCTTCATCCTTTTAACAAGCTCTTCATAGGAATCAGTGCGGATAATCTTATTGAACTGAGTCCTGTAATTATTTACAAGACTTACTCCTTCTATCACAACATCATAAACTTCCCATTTGGAATTTTTCTTTAAAAGCCTGTATTCAATCGGCACTTCCACTTTTCTTTTTGTGACAATCTTCGTATCAACAACAGCATATTCGTTATCTATCTTTTCATTCAGATAAAACACCTTTTCATCTGTGTAACTTTCAATTTTATTGATATATGACCTTTCAAGAAGATCCGCGTATAATGGAATGAATTCCTTCTTCTCCTCCTGAGTCCTTCCTTTCCAGTGAAGACCGAGCGATCTCTTGGCCATCTCATCAAAATCAAACCTTTCACTGATAGTTTTACGGATAAGAGTCCTTCTTTCTTTTGATTTCTGAGGTTTTTTCAGTTCCTTGTCTTTTAAGATTTCAATTACCTTGTCAACGGTTTCCCTCACCTGATCTATCGCGCTGCCTGCAAAAGCATAATCAACAGAAATAAGGGAGCAAGCGTAAAAAAGCGCAAGGGTAAAAACAAAAATCTTTATACTCGTGTTATGTATTATTTTCATAATTCCTCCGTCATTAATATTTAATTTGAATCAATGCCTGCAGCGTACAGAAGATTCGCGTATGACATCCTGTGATTATAAACAGAACGCAGGTAATTGGCCTTCATCATCACATAAGCCATCGCAGCGTCGGCTATTTCCTTGGCCTCTCCAATCCCGAGATCAAAGTTTGCAATGGCAGAAACAAGCCATTTTCGAGTATTTGAATATGCTGCCTCTGTTTCGAGTATATTTTTGCCAGCCTCTTCAAAATCAAGGTATGCCTTTCTTATCTGTAATGGAATTGCCTCTTCAGCAAACCGCTTTTTCTCTGTAAGCTTTAAATATTCAGCCCTTGCCTCACTCACTTTGCCATCAGTTATGCCAAAATCAAGCGACCACTTTACACCCATAAACACAGCACCGTAGGCATGGTTAAAATAGTCAGGGATGTACGGGTTTTCTATCTTATCCCTGTTCGTTGCGCCTGCTATTGACGCCTTTAACCCCGCAAAAATCAAAGGGTAGTAAGCGCTCTTTTCAGCATCAATCAAAGCCCTCCTCGCTATCAGACCCTGAGCAATCTGAACAAATTCAGGCCTCTTCTCTTTTGCTTTTTCTATATAGTTATTAAGCTTTTCAGGCATTCTGTCTTCCGGCGTTAAAGAGGCATCCTCAATGTCAAATTCGATATCCCTTGGCAGCCCTATCGTCGTCATAATGGCGTCCTTTGCAAGGGCAATACCTTTATCTGTTTCATTAAGATTTCTGTTGGCCTCTCCGAGAAAGGCCTTTAGCTTATAAAGGTTAAGTTCGTCCGCCCATGGAGATCCCATCTCGAGATGCTTTTCGGTTTTTTTTATTGAATCAGCAAGTTTGTCTTTGATCTCAAGGATGAGATTTCTCATGTCTTTTGCAAGAAGCAGGCTGTAGTAAAGTTCTTTTGTCCTTAATACAATATCTGATGTCTTTTTATGAACTCCTGCGCCGGCGACTTTTACGCCTCCTTCAGCAGCCTGCTTATAAGAGCTTATCTTGCCGAACGTATATATGGGCTGAATCAGGGTTATGTCAGCGCTGCCGAATATTCCATTAATAGTGGAGTTTGGTTTATCATCAGAAAACAGATGCTCTTTTCTTGCCTTTGGTGAAGGCCCGGTTATTGCCAGAAGTTCTATCTGAGGATATGCTGCGGCATCTGCCTGCATCTTTTTTGATTTGTAAACATCCTCTTCGTGCCGGCTCTCTCCGATTTCAGGGCTGAGATCAACCGCTTTCTTTATGCACTGGTCGAGGTTTAAAACCATTTTATTTTCGCGGTCATTTGCAAAGGCTGAATCAGGAAAAAAACATGCCAAAGTTAACACAAAGACAGAAATGCAGCGCTGCATCATAAAAAAACAAGAAGTCTTTTCGATGAATATCACTTTTTTCTTGTTTGAGACTTTTAAATATTGACTCCTTTCTGCCGTCATAAAATGCCTCCTAAACGCCTCCGAATACATATTTTGATATAAGTTCCTCCATATCCACCGCAGATTCTGTTTCTCTTATTAATTCGCCTTCCTTAATTAACTTTTCAGACCCTCCGGGTGTTATCGAAATATACTTTTCGCCTATAAGACCTTTTGTTTTAACCGAAGCAATAGCATCATCCTGAATCCCGACTCCGTTGTCTATTGACATTTCAATTAATGCCTGGTAATACTCGTTAAGTTTTATGCTCTTCACCTTTCCCACTTCAACACCGGCAATCTCTATGATTGAGCCTGCCTTAATGCCCCCGGCCTTCTCGAACTCAGCGAATACGACATATTTGTTTTTCCCGAAAACTTCGAGTTCTCCAAATTTTACGGATAAGTATCCGAGAGAAATAATACCAACAATAACAAATATACCAACCGCGAGTTCAACATCGAATTTCCTCATACAAACCTCCTGATATCTTAAAATAATTCTATAGGCCCCTCAACACTGCCAGTTATAAATTGCTTTACTACAGGATTGTTAGAATTTTTAATATCTTCAGGCGTGGCAAATTCCTCTATAATCCCGTCATTAAGCATGGCAACCCTGTCAGTAATCTCAAATATTCTTGGAACTTCATGGCTAATTATAACGCCTGTATAGCCGTATTTTTCGTGAGTGGTTTTTATGAGCAGATGCATGGAACTGGCAATAACAGGGTCAAGCCCTGTGGTCGGCTCATCAAAAAGTATTATTTCCGGTTCTGTAATAAGCGCCCTCGCAAGTGACGCCCTTTTTTTCATTCCGCCGCTGAGCTCTGCCGGAAACTTCTTTTCCATGCCTCTCAAACCAACATCCTCAAGAGATTGCATAACACGATCCCTTATTTCATCCTTGCCAAGTTTTGTCTTTTCCTTAAGGGGAAAGGCAATATTTTCATAAAGCGTAAGTGAATCAAATAATGCGCCTCCCTGAAAGAGCATGCTCATTTTTTCGCGTATCCTGTCAATGCCCTTCTGGTCAAGCCCTGTAATATCAACTCCGTCAATTATTACGCTCCCCTTGTCGGGTATTAGCAAGCCGATGATGTGTTTAATCAAAACACTTTTGCCGCCGCCGCTTTTACCCATTATGGTAACGATCTCTTTGTCCTTAATGGTCATGCTGACGCCGTTAAGGACATTCTGCCCATCGAATGATTTATACAGGTCAATAATTTCTATCATTTAGCTTCCTCTTAAAGAAAAACCGAACCGAGAAAATAATCCCATATCAGAATCAATATTGAAGATATTACAACAGCCTCTGTCGTGGACTTGCTGACCCCCTCGGCTCCGTAGCCCGTATAATATCCCTTATAACAGCATATCCACGAAACGATTATTCCAAAACTGAGTGATTTGAAGAATCCGATCCTTATGTCTTCCATGTCCACAAATGCCTCGATCTGGGAAAAATACGTGCCCTCGCTCATGCCGAGCAGATTAACAGCCACCATATAGCCTCCGAAAATTCCTATCAGATTAAAGATGCCTGTCAATAAAGGGAATACCAGTATCGCGGCAACTATGTTCGGAACAACAAGATACCTTATTGGATTAAGCGCCATTGTTGTCAGAGCGTCTATCTGCTCTGTAATCTTCATCATCCCCAGCTCCGCTGTAAGGGCCGAGCCTGCCCTTCCCGTAACCATGAGAGCTGAAAGCACCGGGCCTAATTCCCTTATAAGGCTGAGCGCGATACCCGGGCCCAGCAATGCGTCGGATCCGAACTTTCTGAGTATATAATACAGTTGAAGGGCCAAAACCATGCCTGTAAAAGAGCCTGTAAGCAGAATAACAATAAGCGATTTATTTCCGAGAAACCTTGCCTGTTTTAAAAACAGTCTGAATTTAAACGGAGGATTGAATATAAAATAAAATGAGTTAAACAAAAAAAGGAACATGTGTCCCAGTTTTCGTGCTGTTGAGATCGCCCATAAGCCCGCTGCCCTAAATAAACCTGCCACTTAATTTAAACCCTCAAGCTTCCTTTAATATCGATTATATCAGAAATGCCTTCCTGCAACATGAATCTCTCCATTCCATCAATTATATCAACTGTGGCCGCTGGATTCACAAAATTCGCGGTTCCGACTGCTACAGCGCTCGCGCCCGCCATCATAAACTCAAGGGCGTCACGGCTATTCATTATCCCGCCCATGCCGATCACAGGTATTTTTACAGCTTTGCAAACCTCCCAGACCATTCTCAAGGCTATCGGTTTAACTGCCGGGCCTGAAAGCCCTCCGATTACATTGGATAGCACAGGTTTGCGGCTCTTAACATCTATGGCCATTCCGGTTATGGTATTAATAAGTGAAACAGCATCAGCCCCTGCATCCTCGGCAACCCGCGCCATGAGACTTATATCGGTAACATTCGGAGAAAGCTTTACAATTAATGGAAGGCGCGTTGCCTTTCTGACAGACGAAACAACCTGCTTCATTATTTTAGGGTCGGTGCCAAAAACTATCCAACCCGACTGCTTGTTAGGACATGAAATATTCATCTCGAGGGCATGTATTCCGCCTGCGGATTCAGCCTCTCTGCTTAAGTCCTCTGCTGCGCAAACGTACTCCTTAACTGTATCGCCGAAAAAATTCACGACAACAGGGGTATTAAATTGTCTGAGAAACGGAAGCTTCTCATCTATAAATGCCTTAACCCCTATATTCTGCAAACCAATCGCATTAAGCATTCCGGCTGATGTTTCCACAATTCTTGGGGTTTTATTTCCCTTCTTAGGAACAATGGATAGACCCTTGACAACTATAGCGCCCAGCCTGTTTAAATCAAAAAACTCTGAGTACTCCTCTCCGTATCCAAATGTGCCGGATGCAGTCATCACAGGGTTTTTTAGCCTCAAGCCGGCTATATCTACAGACATATTCGGCTTGCGAGGTTCATGCTTGTCTGTCTTTCCACGAGATGTCTTTCGTTTTTTGAATCCTTCCTTTTTTATTCCCATACAATATCCTCTATATCAAAGACAGGCCCTTCCTTGCATACCCTCTTGTATATCCAATCCTCGGTTGCCTGTTCCTTCCGTTCCCTGACGCCATCTGGGAGGCGGGATGTCTTTGACTGACCTTTTACTCTGGTAACACACCCAAGACAGGTTCCAATGCCGCAAGCCATGTGCTCTTCCAATGATGCATAGCACTTTATATTCCTGCTGGTTACAATCTTCGAAACTTCCTTAAGCATTGCAGCCGGGCCGCAGGCATATATTTTTAAATCAGACCGAGGAGCGCCGGGTGGCGAGACAATTGTGGGTGCGCATAATTGCGTATCAAGAAAATCCTTTAAACTTTCGGTTATAAAACCCTTCCTGCCTTCTGAGCCGTCATCCGTTGAAATAAATATATCACGCGATAATTTCCCTGCCTCACTCAGCATCAGTAATTCGTTTTTATCCCGGGCGCCATAAAAAAGATAAGCCTTTTTTTTAAATCTCTCCAATAGTGGAAATATCGAGGCAATACCAATGCCGCCGGCGACCGCAATAAAATTCCCTTCAGGAGGCTGATACCCGTTTCCAAGGGGACCGACTAACTGGATAGTGTCGCCCTGTCTGAGAGCGGATAGGCTATTGGTGCCCTTTCCTCTTATCCTGTACAGAAATTTAAGCGTATTGTTTTTATATCTGAATATGCTGAAAGGCCTTTTTAAGAGAGGGTCGAGTGTGTTGCCAACCTGAATCATGTAGAACTGTCCTGCGGAAGGAACCGCGAACTCGGACAATGGACTAACACTTAATAATCTGTAGTCTTTGTTAAATAAAACATTCCCTGTTATTTTAGCCTTAAAATATCTATGCAAAGCTGATCTCTAAGATTTCATATTCAATAGTCCTTGCAGGCGCTTTCACAATAGCTGTATCACCGACCTCTTTGCCTATCAATGCCCTGCCAACAGGCGAAGTAATCGATATCTTTCTTTCCTTTATATCAGCTTCATCCGGACCTACAAGGAAAAATTCATACTCTTCATCCGCCTCTATGTCAAGCACAAGTACACGCGCACCAAAGGCAACCCTTGTCTGATTAATCTTTGACGGGTCGATCACATCTGCGAGCGCTATTTTTGTCTGAAGCTCCTGAATGCGGCCTTCTATGAAAGACTGCCTTTCCTTGGCAGCATGATATTCGGCATTTTCTGACAAATCGCCGTGCGCGCGAGCTTCCGCTATATCCTGAATGTTTTTTGGCCTCTCATGCTTCAGGAATCTTTCCAGTTCATCCTTAAGCTTTTGATACCCATCTGGCGTCATTGGCGTGCGATTCATAGCCTTATAAAATCTCCCTCTCCATAAACAATTCTTATACTATACATATCTGAATAAAGTAACACTTTTAGGCTTATTTTTTCAAAATAAATACGTCTTCCAAGCAGTCATACTTTGACATTAACCAGAAAAACGCAATTACGTCATAAGCTTTATAGTGGCATGGGCAGATAAATGGCTTTATCCCGCCACATTATTGAGGCTTGAAATAAAGCGCATCAATTAAAAAACACATGGCCGATTCATTGGATTGTTTCTATAAATCGCGGATTATAAAGGCTTTTATCTGTCCATGCCACTATATAACTGCATTGGGGGTATCACAATGCCCCTGCCTGATTCCTCAAAGAAAAACCCCTGAGTTCCGGGAATCTGTTACCCTTATACTGGATCATTATCTTGTGGGTCTCTCCCATGCCCTGCGGGAAAATCAATCCCTTTATCTTAGCAATCTCAAAGGCATCCGGTGTCTCTCCCAACAACTGAGCAATTACATCATCGATACCGAGCGATACCAGATAAGTGCCCTGTGTACAAAAACCCAGTGTAGCTAAACCAGCCTCATCCCCCCATTTTTTTAATGACGAAAAATTTACATGCGCAGTAATATCCTGTTCCCCGATATCCTGATAGGGATTTTCATTAATCCGGTGCTGATGATAACAGAGAAGTGTTCCCCTGTTTCTGTCAAGACTGTAATAATCCCATGAGGGATATCCATAATCAACCGTTAAAATGAAACCTTCAGCAAGCCTGTTGCTGACAGCCCTTAACCAGTCCCTGATCCTCAGATTTACCTCTGTCCTGTAACCTTCAGGCAGTCTAATGCCGAACTCCTCAAAGTAGCTTTCCACATCTTCACCCGCCGGCATCTCCAACTCTACAAAATCGTCTTCTTCTGAGGAGACATAAATCTCCTTTAACCCGTTATTCATTTTCACCATCTTTACTGGAAACGCATCGAGAAGCTCATTGGATAAGAAACAGCCCTTGGCTGCCTCTATTTCATTGATATTAGAAATCCATCTGACCCTATCTCTGAATTCAGAAAGCAATTCCTGCTGTTTTGACCTGATGGCAGGATTCAGTTCAACGATTGTGTATTTAAGAAATTGAAAGAGATTATCATCTGACTTCCGACTTCTGACTTTAGACTTCTTTTGAAGATATTCGAGCATATCCTTTGCAAGATACCCTATTCCAGCGCCCATTTCAACAATCTGAAAATCATCAGGCATCTCCATTATCGCCCACATCTCCTGGGCCTGCTTAGCCAGCATAGCCCCAAATAAAGAATGAAGATGAGGGCTCGTATAAAAATCCCCTGCCCTCCCTATATTTGTTGAATTCCTGGTGTAATAACCCTCTTCAGGATAATAGAGACACATATCCATGAATGTATCGAAATTAATAGGGCCGTCCAAACGAATTTTTTCTATGATTTTTTGTTTCAGCGTCATACCTGAAGTATTTAAAGTCAAAGCGTTATAATTATCAATGGTGCGTAAAATAAATCTTGTATATCCCAATTATCCATGTTATGAGACCT
>JBBILM010000089.1:0-8306 GCA_037444915.1 Nitrospirota bacterium
ATTAAAGGCTTTGAGGAATACTGCTATACATGATTACTAATTATGGATTTTGCGTATTTGCTTCGTGTTAATAAAATCATTTATGTGAATAATGTTGTTTAGCGATTGTGCTTTTTGCACATTTCCTTTAGTTCATAAAACCAATTGTCGGATATGAATTCTTCGAGTGATTTCACTGACCTTTGCCTCCAGCTTGGGTAGGTATTTGCTATGCCCGGCATATTCTGCTGATCCAGAGCTCCAATGGCGTCATCAAGACTTACTGCCATTAGTTTGCACGGTGTGCGGGCAAGATATTCGTATATGGAGAGTCTGAGTTCGGATGGCATAACTTCAGCCAAATTAAAGTCAAATTCAGTGGCAATAATGCCCTGTGACTGAAGCGCGTTTATCAGGAGGGATTTATCCCTCTGCCTCATGTCTTTTTCCGATGCGTCATCATTGGATATGCCAAGGTCTTTTTTGGTATCTATGTCCCTGCCGGTCCACCACCCGTTAATCGTTGGAAGGTCATGAGTTGTTACCGAACATATCGCTGTTTCTGGATATTTATCAGGAGGCGTGAAGGAAGGGTCAGGATAGTTTCTTTCAAAATATAAAAGCCTGTATGAAAGCATGCGAAATCTGAAAAGTGTTTCTCTGACATTTTCCGCCAATGTCCCGAGGTCTTCGGCTATTACTATTGTCCTGTTTCTTACGCTTTCAAGGGCGATGATGCGCAGGATGTCTTCTGTCGGATACCTCACGTAAGCGCCTTCAGAGGCTGACATGCCTTCGGGTATCCAGAAAAGCCTGAACATTCCGAGTGCGTGGTCAATCCTGATAGCGCCGCAGTAATTCATATTTTTCCTTATTGTCCGTATCAGGAAATCATATCCGGTTTGCTTAAGTCTTTCAGGAATGAATGGAGGGAATCCCCAGTTTTGGCCATTTGGATTAAAGTCATCAGGAGGCGCGCCAACATCTATTCCAAGCGCAATTTCATCCTGCGCGCTCCATATATCGCTGCCGCCGCTTACAGAGCCAATGGCAAGATCATGATATATGCCTACAGGCATCCGCGCGTTTTTCGAGATGTCTTCCATCTGCACGTCTATAAGCCACTGAATGTATTTATAAAACAGTATCTCTTTTTCATTTTTCTTTACGTAATTATCAACAGCAGGAGACATCGGATTTTTATAATCCTCCGGCCAGTCCTGCCACCTTGATACATCTGGCTCAGCGCCAGGGGCTGCAAATTCCATTGAAAGCGCCATATAAGCGGCGAATAAATCAAGGCAGCGTCCTTCTTTGGATATGTAGCTGGCAAAGTCTTTTGCCCTGTCTGAATTCATCATGTAATGCCGGTCATAAAAATGCTCAAAGGCCTGTATTAAAACACTGTTTTTAATTGCAGCGGCTTTTTCGTAATCCAAAAGCAGGGCATTGTTCAGTTCACTTATTTTTTCGGGCTGAGTTTTTACCTTATCACCCAACTCTTTTATTTCGGGAACATCTTCCATGTTCAGATAAATAAAATTCTTGTAAAGCCTGCTTATGGGAGAATAGGGGCTGATATCGCAAGGTCTTTTGTTTGCTGTCGCGTGAAGGGGATTAATGCCGACAAATCCTCCGTTCAGGCCTGAAGCCCAATCGATAATCCTTTTAAGATCTCCGAAATCTCCGACGCCCCAGTTCAGGCCGGAGCGTATCGAGTAAAGATTGACAACGAGTCCCCATGTTTTTCCATTTTCCAGATCAGCAGGCATGTAACACGCATCAGGCGTGATAATAATCCGTGATGAACCGTTAATGTCAAGGTTTTTGCCTGAGCAGGTGATGTTTGCCGAATAATACCCTATTTCTTTGTTGTCAGGAAGAGGCAGTTCAATTTTTACGTATTTAATTCCGTCTATCCATTTCTGGTCAGAAACAACAGCACCCTCCACCGGAATTACGGATAAATCCTTCTGCCCCTTTTCATCCTCTAATTCCAATCTCAGGGTAAGTCCTGATTCTTCGCCATCTTTTACCGGGATATAAACTGGTATTAATACAGGACGGTCGTTTACTGATCTGACAATAACGGGATCTGTCAAGGATTTCCAATTTCCTGTAGTTCTAATATTTATTTCATTTTCTATTGCTTCAGCAGAATCAATATCCAGATTCATGGCCCTGAGTATCGATTTTTTGGTATGCTGGCACGCTGTATGCCTGTTGCCGAAAACATCCCAGTATTCAGGGATAATGCCGCATAAATCAGAGAGTTCGTACAGCAGGTCTTCACAGCTTTTCATGCTAACCGAGGAATTTTCTTATATGCGCCGCTTCTATGAGCATGCGCTGAAGATTCGAATTGTCCCCGTTTTTGATGGCCTTAATAATCCTTGAGGTGATTTCTCTATGTTCAAGATTGGGCTTATAATCGAGCCACTCCAGCTTAAGGAATGGCTTCACTTCATCAGGAAGTATAGTAAAGACTTCTTCATTGAAATATGACATGGCTGTTTTCATATCAAACATGAAATTAACATGCATATCCTTCATGCACCTTATATCGTTATCTGTCAGGACATTCAGGCCGAACAGCTCAGGAGGCAGGCCCATTGAATAGCAGGCAGCGCAGAAACTTATTACGCGCGGAAGTTTTGTTCTACCGATGCTGCGGGCATAGCCGAACAGACCGACATGAAGTTTTCTCATCCTCCTTCTCGGTACAAACCCTGCCATGTGGTTTATTAAGGGTGCAAGGGGTTCTATATTCTTTCTGTATTCTGTTGAGACCTTATCTATAATCTCGATGCATTTTCCCTCTTCCACGTCATAACCACGGCTCATCTCAGTTTTTTTAAGCTTGTTCATTGCCGAAACAATGGAAGGGATGTCATTGTCATATTTAAACGCGGACTGCACCGTAAAAGTCTGCACGTCAGGATATTCTTCCAATACCGTGTCGATTGTGTGAGGTGCGAGATGCCCCCTGAATGGAGCAGAACCAGCGCCCAAAATCGGATATATTGTAACGCCGGTCTCCTCTGAAACCTTTCTCAGTCTCTGAAGGGCAATCTTATTGCACAATATTGCGCTCACCATGCCATAGTTCATTGCAGGGTCAGACCTTGCGATAAATACGCGCTGGTGCTTCAAATCCTTATTTTTCAGATATTCCCGTACAATATTGTGCGCCTCGAGCATGTGCTCCTTATCTTCAAAAAGAGGAATTATGTTAATGGTATGAGGTTTGCACTCCCCAATCCATTCCGAGACTGTTATGTCGCCGGGATAAAAAGGCTGGTGCTGCTTTCCGACAACGAAATCCTTGTAATAGTGATAAACCCTGTTCAGGCTCTGGGATGACATTGTCATTGGAAGAATCACCTCAAAGATAGGAGGTATTTCCTGACCGTAAAAAAGCCGCGCAGCATCGCATGAGCGGGGGATGCTCTCGAGGGTTTCCATGAGCACCTTAGCTTCCTGTTTCTCAACATCAGGATTGGGAACCCTGACTGTCAAAAATACATCTTCTCCGAGCTTTGTATTAGTAAAGAAATGCTCATACTTGGTAAGCAGCTTTCTGACAACAAAGTCATCCACTTCTTTACCTTCGCAATCCCACATCTGTTCGTCACAGCCAAGATGCGAAAAGGCGTAATAGGCTTCCTGAATTTCGTCGTCTCCTGACATGTCCTGACTTTCTGCAAAGAAAGGCAAAAGGACGTTGTCAGGATGCTGCGTTGACATTACGCGTGGAATTTTCATAAGACTAATAGTATAGCATTCATATTTCGGGTTTGTCCAAAAAAACACGCTTCCGAAAAATAGACATAGAAGTCTCCAAAAGTCCCCTCTCCCTTGATGGGAGACGCGTAATCTCTGATTTCATATTCTTATGCAGGTTGCAGTTTTTCACTAACCATCCGCTGACCCGAAATCGCAGGCAGGATGAAAGAGATGAAATCTGTTTAACGATTATGAACTTTTATAGCGCGGAAGGGTATTATAGTAGATGATGGAAAATAATAAATTGAATCTCCCAAGCAGGTCATTGGATTTCCTGAAAAAGGGCGTTGCCGGGTGTATGTCTGATTATGAATCAAGAGCTTCGCAGCTAAAGATGACGGATAAATGTTCAGGTGTAATCGAAGATGGAGGGGTTATCATTGCAGAGGCAGGCACAGGCACAGGCAAAACCTTCGCATACCTCATACCCGCCATACTTTCCGGCAAAAAAACCATTGTTTCAACGCGGACATTAAATCTTCAAGCGCAGCTTATATCTAAAGACCTGAAATTTCTCGCAGGGCTTTTAAACTTTGACTATACTGTTGCAAAAGGAAGGTCTAATTACATATGCCTTAGAAGGCTCAATGCATTCAGGCCTGATAATGATAACGAAGCCATCGAATACAGAGAACTGCTTAAATGGGTATCAATAACGGAAACAGGGGATTCAGAGGATTATGGTTCTAAAATACCCGCTATATGGCTCGAAGTATATTCTGACCCCGATGCCTGCAGGGGAAGGAAATGCGGCTATTTCAGCGAGTGCTTTTATTTCATCGCGCGACGGCAATGGGAGAAGGCGCAGATTGTGGTGGCCAATCATGCACTGATAAGCATAAACGCAATGCTCTCAGAAGAGTCGAGGATACTGCCTGACGCGGATGTATTGATAATAGATGAAGGCCATTCTCTTGACAATATTCTTTCTGAACAAATAGGCATTACATTATCCAGACGCGGCTTTGAAAGCATAGCAAACCGGCTCTTAAAGACAGATGAAAGGGGTATCTACAAAGGCCTACTATCAAAGTCCCCGCACCTGTTTTCTGCTGTTGAATCAGCAAAAACAGACGTGGAACTTTTATGGCTCATAGTTAAAAAAACATTTAAGCACAAACTGCTTATAAGGGGAGATTCCGGATTTGAGGAAACAGCGTCAGGCATTGCGGACTCCCTTAATCAACTGATCGAAAACATAAGGCAATCAACAACAGGGCTTTTTAAGGAGGACGAAGAAATAGAGATGAGGGCGGCCCTGATAAAACTCAAGGCATTTGCAGCAGGCCTGCATAGCTTCGCGCAGGGCATGGATGGTTTTGTGAAATGGGCTGAAATAGAGGAAAAAAGGATTAGTCTCAGGATGTCCCCTGTGTATCCACGGGAGTTTGTCAAGGAAAACATACTGCCACAATACGAATCCGTCATACTCACATCAGCCACGCTGTCTTTAAACGGCAATTTCGATTTCATTAAGAAAACCCTCGGACTGAATGGCGCAAAGATGCTTGCGCTGGCTTCCCCTTTTGATTTGAGGAAACAGGTTCTTGTTGACATTAAAAAAGGCATAAATCTGCAGGATGAAGGCGGCCCGGCAAAGCTTGCAAATGTAATAATACAGGAGGCATCAAAAAAAGACGGCGGGGTTCTTGTTCTTTTTACATCAAAAGAAGTAATGAACAAGACATGGGGAGCCGCATTTGATGAATTGTGCGATCTGGGGCTTAATCCAATGCTGCAGGGCGAGCTTCCGAAGAGATTAATGCTCGAGACAATGAGGGATAGCGACAATAGCGTGATATTCGGCCTTGACTCATTCTGGGAAGGCGTGGATGTAAAGGGCAATGCGCTCAGATGTCTGATAATTACAAAACTGCCTTTTGAGGTTCCCTCTGAGCCAATAGCAATGGCAAGGACAGAAGAAATAGAGAAGAACGGCGGCAATCCGTTCTATGAATACTCACTTCCAAAGGCGATACTGAAATTCAAACAGGGATTTGGAAGGCTGATAAGGTCAAAAAAAGATACTGGCAGGGTCATAATCTGCGATGAGAGGATCGAAACAAAGGCATACGGGAGCAGGTTTATTGAAAACATGGGTCTCTAAATTAACCACAAAAATATAGTTATCCTATATTCGGCAGTTGACAGAACTGTCTTTCGCTCTAAACGCCCTTTTTCTGCCGTTCTAAGCTCATTTCACTACAGCCGTGAAACTCACCCTTTGGGTTCGGACACTCACGGCTGCTTAACGCTCCATTTCTCTAAGTACGGCAACGAAAAGAGGGCGATGCCGCTCAATTCAGCCCTGTCCAACTGCTGTTTTTAGGGTTATACACTGGCAAAAGCCTTTATAATTCGCCTTTTTTGCAGAAACAATCCAATTTTTTGCTATGCTATAACAGATGCCGGATAATAGTCTCCATGGCCGGGAACAACGTATGCCTGTCTGCCTGCTCTTCTCATGTCAGCATCCAAATCCCTGACAAGCTTATCAAGCATCTCCATCTCTTTCCTGAACAGCAGACTGTTTACATTCGTGCTCGTCATCATGAATTTGGGATAACTTAGCACCTCTTTCTCTTCAGCCTTAAGGCTCTCAATATCAAGCAGATAATCAGCAGTAAAGATAAGCCCTGAGTCACGGCTCATGAAAAACACCTGGCCGGGCACATGCCCTCCGATGCTTTCAAGCACGCTGTATGTATGCCCTGCGAAATCAAAAGAGTCAATTATTCTGAATTCGCCTTCCATGCCCATCGCATCATCCCGGTAAGAGGTCCATTCCTCTGGAAATGAAGAGCGTGTTAATTCATTGACGAGCACTGTGAAAAAGTGGTTGAGTTTCATTAGTGGCGAGTCGCTTCCCCACGCCCTGTTCTCATTCTTTATCACGCCTGATGCGTCCCTGTGCATATGCACTTTGCAACCGAACTCTTTATTGAAATATCCGCTCAGCCCAGCGTGGTCAGAATCAGCATGTGTGAGATAAATATCTCTTATCATCTCAGGCGCAATGCTGTTTTCAGAAAGCATTTTCTTTGCGTCATCATAATAAAGCCCGTAACTGCTGTCGATCATCAGATAACATTCGTTGTTTTCGAGCACATAGATATTGCCTCCTGTGGGAAGTTTAAATCCATGCATTTTAACCCCGTCTATCTGAAGTTCAGGCATCTTATGGTATGAGAATCCCTTGCCTGTCTTTGTGAGCGAGGCAGATGCAAAGGCGAGCACGCTGGTGATAAGGGTGCCTTCTTCAAAGTGCTTTCCCGCCTCTGTGCTGAACCTTACCAGCGCGTCAGATAACTGCTTCGATGAATAAATAAGCCTGCGGAGTTTTTCAATGTCATCGGTCTTCATTATTTTCTGAAGTTTGAAGAAAAACCTCTCTGTCAGATTAAGGCCGATGATGTCTTCTACTTCTTTATTCCCGGCTCCTTTGTATATGGTGCTGTAGTAATAGTCCCGCGCATTCATATCTTTCAGAAGCTTCTCCACTTTATCAGAGTCCTTCGTAAACATGGAGATATTCGCGGAAGTCTCGGATATGTCCTCATTATAGTGCATGAAAATGACATTCGCCTCATGGTCAGCAAGCAGGCGGGCGAATTTGCCGAGCGTGCCCGGCAAGTTTTCTAATTGAACCTCTATCTTCAGGATGTTTCTTGTATCAACAACCCCGAGCGGAACATCATCGGATTTGCCTGACTGCCAGAGGAACTGAGAAGAATCCAGTTCTTTACGCACATGCTTTAACGCATCAATGGTCTTGCCTGTCACCTCGAGTATCACGCGGTTCGGATGCGCTGATCGGTCGTAATTAAATAATGTGATATTGATAGAGTATTTCGTGAATATCTCTGCCAGGCTGGCCAAAGAACCAGGCCGGTCTGGCAGGTAGGCAGTGATCTTAGAGAGGTAATCACCGCCCTGTTCAGGATAATAAATGCGAAAAGCCTTTTTGTTCATAGGGTGATACGGATATTATATCAAAAGATAGATGAAGGGAAAGATTGAGGGTATGAGAAAAAGTGGCGGGGAGAGGATTCGAACCTCTGACCTTCGGGTTATGAGCCCGACGAGCTACCAGGCTGCTCCACCCCGCTGATGTTTACAATAAACAAATACCTCTTGTCTTGTCAAATTCGAATAATAAACCGCATTAAAAATGGACTTTTTGAGGGCAGAAAAGTTGCTCTGAAGTCGGTTTTTCAATAATTTTTAAATCAAATTTGCAAAACTAATCAACTCATTAATTTTAATTATAATTCTTGTTCATAGTTTTTTCTTGACACGGAATTTTTTTTATGATAAAAACTTGATACTGACCTAATTAATGTATACCTCGATAAAGCTGACCCCTTTTAGCCAAGGGTGCGGAAAGCAAACAGGTCTTCATCATTGAAGATGACTGGGCTGCCGAAGGTTAATTCATTTAATAACACAAAAAACCGGCGTATAACCATGGCTATAGTGTATGAAGATACCAAGGAGGCACCAATGTTAACCAGCGAGCTTAGAGACTATCGGGGGAAGTT
>JBBILM010000090.1:0-8304 GCA_037444915.1 Nitrospirota bacterium
CATAACCCTCTGCCTTTGCGATAGCTGCTGTGGTAGAGGAATCAATACCGCCGCTGAGAAGGACAACTGCTTTTTTAGTCATGTTTGTCTCTTTTTCAAGCTATTTCTGTATCGCTACTGTTCTTGACACCTTATTAAACATCATTGCACGGAACAGAGCGCTCAGATTAGGATCATCGTTAATCTTCTTATAAATTTCAAAATTGGCGTCAATCATATCCTCAAGGGCATCTTTAAAGAAATTATCGAATGCAAGCCGCCGGTTTTCTTCAGAAGGGTTAATATTTTTATCAAGGGCTTTTGCAAGTCCTTCCTTATCAATCAACCGCAACTGCATATCCTCAGCAAAATATCTGACCTTATCTTCGTCTGTAAATTCCGTCCCATAATGTTCGTTTATGTAAGCGACAATCTCAGAAAGCGGGGCAAGTTCTTCTTCTGTTGGCCGTCCTGTCCCGAGATCAGAAATGGGATGCAACTCGCCATCTTCACTTATGAGCTTAATAGCTCCGGTACTTGTTTGTTGAATGCGATAAGAATCCATATTGATGTTGTCTGTTATCTCAACAGGCAGGACGTCGCGTGTCACCGGGAGCTTGCGCCTGATGTGCCTGGAGAATTGATAGAGCTTTTCAAGGTTTGTGTCGGTGAATGTCAAGATTTGAGAGATAAAAGCATATAATCTGACATAATCATCAAGGTGTTTGCGAAAGTCCTCACGCTGTTCCTTTTCCCTTATAAGATATTCGCTGACCATGGGATCAAGCAAGACATGAAGTTTTTCCTGCTTTCCCTTTTCCGAGAAATATACTGCTGCAAAGGCTTCAACATCAGCCTTAGAAAAAATATGATATTCTTCGAGCATACGCTTAAGGTCATAAAGCTTATTGGGGTCTGTAGCCTCACCCAAATATGTCGCCTCATAGTAAGGCTGAAACGACTCCCGAATCTCATCAATATTATTGGCAAAATCAAGGACAAATGTATCTTCCTTATGCGGGTGCGTGCGGTTCAATCTTGAAAGAGTCTGAACAGCATTTACGCCCCCGAGTTTCTTGTCAACATACATAGTATGTAGCAAAGGCTGGTCAAACCCTGTCTGAAACTTGTTTGCAACAATAAGGAAACGGTATGCATGCTGTTTAAAATTCTCTGCGGTCTGTGATTCCGGAAAGCCGTTCATCCCTGATTCTGTAAACTCCAATCCTGTTTTTGGATCTCGAACTGTTCCAGAAAAGGCAACCAAAGCTTTGTATGGATAGTGCTGTTCATTGAGGTATTTATCAAATGCTTGCTTGTAACGAACGGCATGTAATCGTGACCTTGTAACCAACATCGCCTTAGCCAATCCCTTTATCCTTTCACGCACCTGCTTATGAAAGTGTTCAACTATAATCTCGGTTTTTGTTCGTATGCCGTGCTCATGCAGATCAGCGTATGACTTAAGCAAGTAAACACCTTTCTTCCGGTCGTACTGAGGATCGTCCTCTATTTTTTTAAGAAGGTTAAAGTAGATTTTAAAAGTTGTATAGTTCTTGAGAACATCGAGGATGAATCTTTCCTCAATGGCCTGTCTCATAGAGTAAAGGCTGAATGGAATAAATGTGCCGTCTGGCTGTTGTGTTCCAAAAAGTTCCATGGTCTTACTCTTCGGCGTTGCTGTGAAGGCAAAAAAGCTTACATTTTTCAGACGTCCACGCTTTTTCATCTCTGTCTCAATAGCGGTATTAATTGCATCTTCTTCATCAGGCACACCTATGCTATCTTCCTTTTGAGCTTCTTCCATGTTGTCGGTAGAAAGCACTTCTTTAACTGCTTTTACACTCTCGCCAGACTGTGAAGAATGAGCTTCATCAATAATAACAGCGAAGCGGTTACCGGACATCTTACGTATCAAATCAACTGTAAATGGGAATGTCTGGAGCGTGGTAACGATTATATCGCTTCCTGTTTCAAGGGCTTTGGCAAGGTTTTCTGATTTATGTTCTGAAATGGTTGTGACCACTCCTCTGACCTGTTCAAAACTTCTTACTGTCTGTTGCAATTGTCTGTCGAGCACCCGCCGATCCGTTATGACAATGACTGAATCAAAAACCCGCTTGTCCTCAACATTATGCAAACCTGCCAACTGATGGGAGAGCCATGCGATGGTATTGCTTTTTCCGCTCCCTGCACTGTGCTGGATGAGATAGTGTTGTCCTGTCTCATTTGCTTTCGCGTGAGCTACAAGTTTGCGTACTGCCTCCCATTGATGATAGCGCGGGAAAATGAGCTTCCTTTTTCCAGTCTTCTTTCCCTTATCGTCTTCTTCCTCTACTATCTGCAGAAAATGATTTATTATCTCAAGCAGGTTATCCCTTTGCCAGACATCTTCCCACAAATATGCAGTCTTGAATCCAGATGGATTTTCAGGATTGCCGGCGCCTTTATTATTGCCCTTGTTAAATGGCAGGAAATTCGTTTTGCCTCCATTCAGGTGTGTGGTCATAAAAACCAGGTCAGTATCAACGGCAAAGTGTGCAAGGCATCTGCCGAAAGCAAATAAAGGCTCTTTAGGATCACGGTCATATTTATACTGCTTTATTGCATTCTGCACATCCTGTCCTTTTAATGGATTCTTCAATTCAGCGGTTATAATCGGCAGGCCGTTCAGAAATATTGTAAGGTCAATGCTGTTTTCATTCTTCAGGCTATATTTAAGCTGTCGTGCAACGCTCAGGATATTGGCATTATAGAGCCTCTTATGTTCTTCATTCAGTTTTGTTTCAGGCTTGAAATAAGCAAGGTCAAATTTACAGCCGAGATCGGTTACCCCTTTGCGGAGAACATCAAGCGTCCCCCGGTTCTCAATCTCCTTAACCAGACGTTTTAGAAACCGTTCCTTAACAAAAGCTTCCCCATGCTGCTGCTTTAACTTTTCCCATATCTTTGGCTGTGTGGCATAGATGAAGTTAAAAAGCATACCTGCATCGAGGCATAATGTTTTATCATAATCTTCGGGTCTGCGTTTAATGTACTGAGAGGGTGTTTCATAAGTCGCTAAAGGCTCGCTGACAACATCAGTTCTTGTTATTCCAAGCAAGGTTTGTTCAATAGCAGCTTCAAAATTTTTTTCGCTTGTATCCACTTCCTATATCCAACCCTCATCATGAAGTCTTGACCATGCAACTTCAATGTGGGCGGGATGGAAAGTCTGTTTCTTATGTTCACTCCAGGACTTGAAACCTTTGACCGCCAAACTGCTGTCTCTCTTAACCTCGGGGTCATCCTGAGCAAGCCAGTGAACGGTGGATAAAAGCTCCATTCCGTAAGGTGTTTCAAACCCTTCTATAAGGCGAGATATCTTATCAAGCCGCTTCATAGTTTCCTGATAATCCTTGAGAAAGGAATTCGCCTCATCAGTTGCGCCGGGAAGCAGACGCACTGAAGCAAAACGGCTTCTATCACCATACCCTCGGATAAAGTGTCCTTCCAGTCTCTGCAAGACATGATGTAATGTCTCAGCATAGGGGCCATATTTGCCTTTAACAAAATTCAGTTTAAGAGGTTCTCCGGCAGCCTGCAGAAAATAAGCAAGCTTCTGAATCTCCAAAAGCGTAAGACGATACCCCGGCATAATGTATCTTTCGAGCAAGCCAAGGAGTGCAGCGCGGCCTGGCGTCATCGCAGGTCTCTTTGTTGCCACACGCATTTCCTCAGCCTTAGGGGCGCCATGCGGTGTGTAAAGCATAACTGTAACATCCTGTAGACTCTTAAAGGTCGCTTCAATCCTCGGTTTTACATCATCCCAATGCAACCCGCCGCTACCACAACCTAATGGCGGAATCGCAACAGAATGAATTTCCAACTGCTTAATGACATCAACAAGCGCCTTGAGACCAGCTTCGATATCTTCCATGCGGGATTTCCCTTTCCAATGGCGCTTGGTAGGAAAATTTATAATGTATTTGGGATTAACAAGCTTGTTTGTTGCGAAGACAAACATCTTGCCCGGCAGGAGCTCATGATGATCACAGGCCTTTCTGTAAGCTTCATAATTTTCAGGGTATGCCTGTTTAAACTGTAGCGCAATGCCCTTACCCATGACACCGACTATGTTCACGGTGTTCACTATAGCTTCGGCATCTGCCTTTAAAAGGTTCCCTTTGACGAGCTTGATCATAAAAACCTCCGGATGTTTAATAATACCATTTTTTTCGAACACTTACCTTCGGTTCTTTTTTTAGTGATGACAATATTTCATCGACCTTCTCGACCATTTTGTCATTGATGACCCCGATCTCTTCAACAAGATTCCAGGGAAAGAACTGATGCACAAGAAATTCTGCCTGCCGTCTCCGTTTTCTGTCGTTATCTTGAGCGGTATCATTCCAGTATTCAGCTTTCATAATATCCCAATCAATCTCTATCAGCTTGTCTATATCATTAAAGAAGTCACTAAATGCCATTTCAGCATGACCGTCAGTAAAAACGAAAGGCAATTTTCGTGCGAGCACAGTTTCCACAGTAGTAACCAAATGAAGCACTGCTTCTTGCCCGCCTACATATCCTTCTACAAAACCAGTATGAATGGCATAAAGCATGGGTGAACGCGGAGCAAAATAAAAAGGGACATAATCTGCCAGAGTTCCACCGGGTTTGATCGGGACCGGCTTTCGAGCCCGCCTTTCCTTAATATTTTTGTGGGCAATTTCGACATGCTTTACTTCTTCTGTATTCATGCCATTATCGCTTAGGATGCCACCATGCCCAATAATAGTTTCAAGGTTGCGGATATGAGTTATGTGATATAGCTTTGTCATGCGGCAGATTCTCCCCTCACATCAATCTTCCCCGTAACCGCAGCGGAAATCAGGGCTATGCGATATTCCCGGAGACGTGCGATATGCTCGCGGATTTTTAAAATGAGAGAGTCGATCTTGGTGGTCTCGCGGTCGAGAAAGTCAGTGATTTGTTGTTGCTCAGAATGTGCCGCTACAGGAATTAGAATGCGTTCCAGTTTTTCAGCCGTAAGGTGAGCAATTGTTGCCTTGCTGCAAAGGATGTCAATATAGCCGACATGCTTTAAAGTGTATATCCAATAATAGATAAACTTCGTTGAATGGTCACCTTTTCTGCGGACTCTGTTTATAGCATTCTGAATATAACAAGCAGGTAGTTCATTATTCCAAAGTGCCGACCGGCCAACATCGCCACCTTCGCTGACAAGCAAGTCACTTTCAATGAGACTGTACTGTTTTTTTTCGTAAGGAGAAAACCACATTTCGTTAATGTCATCAACATCGACACCATTCCAAGAAAGATTTGCAGCGCGCAGGTACGGTTCCAAGGTGTCTTCTGACGTAGAGGGAGCATTTTGCAACATCTTGCCGAGTTGGACAGAATAGAATCGTTTTAGTTGACATACATCCCAATGTCTTGGTATTTTCCCTATCCACTCAATCCCCGAATCCTTCATCGGAACATCAGGATCAAGGCCATTTGTGACGGCGTGGCTGATAAGGGCGGTGCGCTTTTCTTCGAGGAGTTTGATAAGCTGTTCCTTCTTCTTTACAAGCGCATCAATCTTCGCAGTCTCACGGTCGAGGAACGAGGCGATGGCTTGTTGTTCTTTAATTGATGGAATTGGAAAAAGAAATATCTCAAAAACATTTTGATAAAGGTGTTCCACTGTTGAACCCGTTTTCATATAGTCAATGAATTGAGTAAATACATTTGAATTGAGCATCCAATACATAAATTGTGTGATATAGTCATCTGTGATAGGTCTTGTAACAAAAATGCCACTGTTCAAGCTTGCTTTATCAGGCAGTTTATCAACAACTGCAACCTTTCCTATCGTTCCATCTTTTGTTATAAGCAAGTCGTTCTCTCTCAATTGAATATAAGTATCTTCATCATATCTCTGTTTTGAGATGTGATAGCAAGATTCCCAATTGATTTTTCCATTCAGAAAATCTGTTCCTGTAATCAAATATGGGCCTTCATCAATAAATTCATCAGACTTCAGTCCTTGCCATCCAATTCTGCCTTTTACATAAGTAGTATGCTTTATTTTTTTCTTTGTCCAATGCTCCGGTATCTTCCCCAGCCACTCAATGCCGGAGTCTTTGTATTTGGGATAAGGCTTCCATGTTGTCGCAGATGCTATATTCATTTTGTTATCTCTTTGAGCATAGTCAGGATATCTGCCTCAAGCGCTTTGATATCCGCATCTATCTTATCAAGAGGGCGGGGCGGTTGATAAACATAAAAATAGCGTGTAAAGTTTATTTCATAGCCGACTTTTCCAATTTGGCCGTCTTTGTGATCACGCACATTCTCATTTATCCATGCATCAGGCACATGCGGACGAACTTCGCGATCAAAATATGAATAGATGTCTTCCTTATAAGGCACATTTTCATAATCCCGAAGTTCAGAATCAGGTTCAGGATTACCTTTTGAATCTTTGCAGATGTCCGCTGTTTCATCCCGCTCAGAAAGGGCATTAAGGATTGCCTTCTTAATCGGAGCGGCGATTTTTAATTTTGCTTTCTTAAATATATCATCAAGTATATTTTTAAATGCTTCTCTTTTTTTATAGACAACAGATGAATCCATCTTGCTCAAGATTGAAATAATGGCATTTTGCAGTCTCTTTCCCTCTTTAATCTCAGCCTCTGCAGGAGCGCCTTTCTTTTTGCTCTTTGTAAGGTTTTGAAATGCTGCTTCATCTTGCAGCCGTTTAATTCGTTCCGGCGATACCTGAAAATTGAGGCGAAGAGGTCGTTCAATAGTTACCTTTCTATATGCGAAATCCGTGGTATCAAATATCTTTGCATAAGTGCCTTCTTTAAAGTCAGCCGCTATTTGAGCAAGCTCAGCAATATGTTCTTCTGCAAGTTCGTTCCGCTTATCGCCAAGGCTTTTACGCATCTTACGGGCAAAGATCTCAATTTCCTTATCTCCTTCCTTTCGTGTTGCTACACCGTTTATAAGCAGCACTTTACCTTTGCGCTTCCTATGTTTGCGGTTGGTAAGCGTCCAAATATATGTGTTAATGCCTGTGTTATAAAAAAGCTGTCCCGGCAGGGCGACAATTGTTTCAAGATAGTCATTCTCCAATATCCAGCGCCGTATCTCGCTTTCTCCACTTCCTGCATCTCCTGTAAAAAGAGGCGAGCCGTTTAAAACAATTGCTATGCGGCTGCCTCCTTCTGTTGGAACTCTTATCTTTGAGAGCATGTGCTGAAGGAATAATAATTGACCGTCGCTGATTCGAGGAAGTCCCGCGCCAAAACGGCCAGCGTGTCCGCGTTCAGCCTCAGCCTCTATCTCGTCCTTTTCCTTTTTCCAGTCTTTGCCATAAGGCGGATTTGAAAGCATGTAGTCAAATGTGGCGCTTGAATGTCCATCTTTTGTAAGACATGAATCAGGCTTGATGTTGTCTGCATCACGGTCATCGCCTTTAATAAGCATGTCTGACTTGCATACAGCGTAGGTCTCATCATTAACTTCCTGACCGAACAACCGGATATCAGCATTCGGATTGAATTTATTATGAATGTATTCCTTAGCAATAGAGAGCATTCCGCCGCTTCCACATGCAGGGTCGTAAATTGAACGGGTTACACCTTCTTGTTTTAAAATCTCTTTATCACCGTTAAGAACAAGCCGAACCATAAGACGGATGACTTCACGAGGAGTAAAATGCTCGCCAGGATTCTCATTGCTCTGCTCATTGAATTTGCGAATAAGCTCCTCAAAGATATAGCCCATGTCGTGGTTGCTGACCGCTTCAGGATGAAGGTCAATCTCGCCAAATTTCTTGATGAGCATGAAGAGCAGACCCTTTTCATCAAGCGTGTCTATGGTAGCTCTGAGCTTGAATTTATCAACAACCTCACGCATATTTTCAGAAAATCCGTTTATATATGCCCTCAGATTTTTAGCTATGTTCTTGGAATCATCAAGGAGTTTATTGAAGTCAAAAGGAGATATGTTGTAAAAGGAATGTCCTGAAGCCCTGCGAAGCTGTCCATCAAGATTGGTGAGACCTCTGTTTTTGAGGTCTTCATGCCGCCTGAGGACTTTATCTTTTGTAGGAGCAAGCACGCAGTCAAGTCGCCTAAGCACTGTAAAAGGAAGGATAACATCAGGATATTTGCCACGTTTGAAGTCATCACGTAGCACCTCATCTGCCACAGACCAGATGAAATTGACTTTATCCTGAAATCCGTTCATGGTCTTTTTTGTTTACGCCTTTTCCCCTATCTTGCTTTCTGTACCCTGAATAAGGCGTTTAATATTAGCTGTATGCAT
>JBBILM010000091.1:0-8180 GCA_037444915.1 Nitrospirota bacterium
CGGGTTCATTTCAATAACAACCATTTTGCCGTTTTTAGGATTTACTGCAAACTGAATATTTGAGCCGCCTGTATCTACGCCTATTTCCCTGATTACGGCAATGGCCGCATCGCGCATTATTTGATATTCCTTGTCAGTCAGGGTCTGAGCAGGAGCAACTGTTATTGAATCCCCTGTATGTACTCCCATTGGGTCGAGATTTTCTATTGAGCAGATAATCACGACATTGTCTTTCATGTCGCGCATTACCTCCAGTTCGTATTCCTTCCAGCCTAAAACCGATTCCTCGACAAGAACCTGACTAACAGGGCTGAGTTTTAATGCCCTGTCGAGCATTTCTCGGTACTCTTCAATATTATAGGCGATGCCCCCGCCTGTACCGCCAAGCGTAAAAGCGGGCCTGAGAATAACAGGAAATCCTAAATGCTCAACAATCTCAACGCCGTCTTTCATATTAGTTATAGCAGCGCTTTTAGGAACATCGAGTTTGATGCTTCTCATGGCTTCCTTAAAGAGCTCTCTGTCCTCAGCCTTTTTTATGGCAGGGAGTCTGGCTCCAATCAATTCCACCCCGTATTTCTTGAGCACGCCTGATTCAGAAAGTTCCACCGCAAGGTTCAAAGCGGTCTGGCCGCCCATTGTGGGAAGAATCGCGTCAGGCTTCTCTTTTTTAATAATCAGTTCCAAAATCTCGGTTGTGAGTGGCTCGATATATGTTGCGTCTGCCATTTCAGGGTCTGTCATAATGGTAGCCGGATTTGAGTTCACAAGTATTACGTTAAAGCCTTCTTCGCGAAGGGCTTTGCACGCCTGGGCGCCTGAATAATCAAACTCGCATGCCTGGCCGATGATTATGGGGCCTGACCCGATTAAAAGTATTTTCCTGATGTCTGTTCTCTTTGGCATTGTTACCTCTCTATGAAATTTTTAATTTTTGCAGATATTTCATTAACCTCAGCGATGTCATCCGACGAAAATATCATTACCCGCCTGTTGCTTCCGACATTTAATTCCAGTGTGTAAAAATCAGACCTTTCGCCAAAACCTGGTATGGCGGTTCCGTGCTGAAGCGCTACTTTTTCAACAAGTCTTATGCCATCCTGATTTTCAGGTTCAAATGTTTTTTTATCAAGCAAGATATCGATCTCTGATAATGGATAAGCTGACCTGTGCTTAATTAAAGCACTTTTCACCAGAATTTCTATAATTGCCCGTGACTTATCAATAACCAATTCAAGGTATGGTTTAATAAACACATACCTCCTGAAAAAGAGAAAAAAAAATACAAACAATACAATTGACAAAACAAAATGAAAGGCTGTCACACTACCACGAGATGCAAAAAAAAACCCTAACAGCGCGATGCAGGCTCCTGAAGCAAGGCTGGATGCAAGCTCCCGATTGTATATGCCGCTATGAAGCATGCTCCCTTTTTCAGCCGCAAACGATGTTGTCGTGAATATAAGTTGACTGCCTGTAATTTTTAATTCGTAGTCCATAAGCGCGTGATAATCCTAAAAATACGTCATCCTGTTGCCGCCAATATGAAATGGAATTTTTGCGGCCTCTGTCCATTTTCCATTTCTGAAGTAAACATCGTCAGCCCCGGCATGAAGAACCTTTCCAAAAAATGCGTAGCACTCACCTGCCTCGACCGTCTTCCAGAGTTTGCATTCGACATAACCAATACACCCATTAATTATTGGCGTTTTCAATGAGTTAGACTTATTTAATTTAAGTTTTACTTTTGCAAACTTGTCCGTATCTCTGCCAGATAGTTTACCGCAAATTAACAGTTCCTTTAAAATTTTATCAGTCGGTATATTTATAATAAATTCCCTTGTTTGCTTTATCAGTTCGGATGTGTAGGCCTCCATGGAAACACATACAACTACTATAGGCGGCTCCTCGCTCACCGGAGTAGCCCACGCGCAGGCCATTGCATTAGGCTTTCCGTCCCTGCTGATGCTCGTAAGGAAAAAAGCCATGCGCGGATGAAGCATATGATAAATATCGGATTTTATCTCTTTTAGCATGCCTTTTTACCCAGCATATCACTGAATCTCTTGAACAAATGAACCGAGTCATTCGGTCCAGGGCCTGCCTCAGGATGGTGCTGCACAGAAAATATCGGTAATTCCACGTGTTCCATACCCTCTTCTGAGCCGTCAAACAGGTTTCTATGCGTCAGTCTCACCTTGCCGCCAAGGCTGTTTATGTCAACGCAGTAATTATGATTCTGTGATGTTATTTCAACCGAGCCGGTCTTTAAATCCTTGACAGGATGATTTCCACCATGATGTCCGAATTTAAGCTTATACGTACTGCCGCCCATAGCAAGCCCCAGTATCTGATGTCCGAGGCATATGCCGAAAATCGGTATTTTGCCGATTAATTTCTTTGCGTTTTCAATACCGTAAGAAACTATCTGGGGATCTCCAGGCCCATTGCTTAAAAGTATGCCGTCAGCCTCCATTTCAAGCACTGCCTCTGCAGGGGTATTGGCAGGGACAACCGTAACGTCAAAGCCGGCTTCAACAAGGTTTCGCAGTATATTAAATTTAACGCCAAAATCATAGACAACTACCTTTGAAGCTGCTTTAAGCTTCTCAACAGGACAAGGCCATCTCCAGCAGCCCTCTGCCCATTTGTAAGCATCGCCTGTTGTAACATCCTTTACAAGATCAACTGATGATATGCCCGGGTGTCTTTTTACCTTCTCAAAAAGGCTTTCCGCGTTTAAATCCTCTGTTGAAATAATTCCCATCTGCGCGCCGAAATTCCTTAAGCGCCTTGTAAGCGCCCTCGTGTCAATGTCCTGAATGCCTGTGATATTGTTTTTCCTTAAATACTCATCAAGGCTAATTGATGACCGCCAGTTGCTCGGCACATCGCACACTTCCTTAACAATAAAACCCTCGGCCTTTATGCCGCCATTTGACTCGATATCCTCTTCATTTATGCCGTAATTGCCCATCTGGGTATACGTCATAGTAACAATCTGCCCCTTATACGAAGGGTCAGTAAGTATTTCCTGATACCCCGTCATTGAGGTGTTAAAAACAACCTCACCTATGGTTTCTCCTTTAGCGCCAAATCCTTTTCCCTCAAAAACAGTTCCATCCGACAACACCAGCATCGCCTTATTCATCTATCCTCCAGATACTTTGATTTCATATTATTAAGAACATTACAAACCACACTTGCCTCTCACAAGGTTTTCTATATTTTTTGCTATTTCAAGCGCCTCTTTAGCATCCTCAAGAGATGGTTCAAACCAATCATCCGGATAGCGAATTTCAACCGCATAACCTTCAAGCTGTTCAAGCTGATCATAAACCTCATCAGATATATGTTCTTTTTCGTTAATTAAATCAAGCAAATACACAAGACTATGTTTCTTCTCAAAGGGAATATCTAAAAAAACAAGATATGCCTTTAAATATTTCTCAGCGGCCTGTTGGCAGTGAAAACAAATAGAATCCGTATATTCAGGCTTCTTCTCCAGAGCTAAAGCTGCCATTCCTATATCATGGCCTGCCTTATGCAGCCATTCCTTAATCAGCAGCATTTTTTTATCCATACAGAACTTTTCCCTTTTCCATCACCGACGTGATAAATGCTGTCTTTACCTCTTTCCATTTTTCAATCTCTTGTCGCGTGTAAACAAGAAGATCAATCGCAACCTTGAGTCCTCTAAGATGTTTTCTTACCTCTACGCCCCGCTTGTATCTCGGCAGGCTGCTGTCTTTAATAATCAGCAGATCGAGGTCGCTGTCCTCAGTCGGCACGCCGTAAGCGTAAGAACCAAAAAGAATTATCTTCTCAGGCTGATAATTTTCAACAATCCTTTTAACAATCGTATCTATTTGTGTGCTTGTTATCATTTTCTTAATCTTTCAACGTCATTTTACAGCGATATAAACCTCAATTCCATTTTCAATGTTCTCTCCAAATGAGCCGAAAGCATCTGCAACTATAATCTCCTCATGCTTTAAGCGTTCAGACTTATCATATAGAGAGCACTCGCTTTCTATCTTCAAGCGAGATAGTATGCATCGCCTTATTCATCCATCCTCCAATCATAAATCTTTCCTCTGCATATTGTCATAACCACGCGGCCTTTTAATCTCCATCCGTCAAACGGCGTATTCCTGCCCTTTGATAAGAACCTGCCTGCGTCAATGTCAAAAACCTTGGCTGGATCTACTATCGCAACATCAGCAACCGAGCCTGCCATTAACGATCCCTTACTAATGCCCAGTATTTTTGACGGGTTATAGGTTAACTTCTCCACAATTCGGTTCATATCTAAAACTCCTTGCTCAACAAGACCGAGGCTCAACGACAGGGCAGTTTCAAGCCCTGAAATCCCGAACGGCGCCTTATCGAATTCCTGAAGTTTTTCATCCCTGTGATGGGGGGCGTGGTCAGTAGCAATAACATCAATCGTGCCGTCCTGAAGCCCCTCTTTTACTGCCTCAACATCCCTCTCTGTTCTCAAAGGAGGGTTCACCTTGGCATTGGTGTTGTAGCCCTCTACCGCTTTTTCTGTTACGCTGAAATAATGTGGGCATGTTTCCGCGGTGATATTTATACCCCTTTTCTTTGCTTCTCTTATAAGCCTGACAGAGCCTTCAGTGGATACATGAGCTATATGCAGCCTTCCTCCGGTTAATTCAGCAAGCAATATATCCCTGGCAACCATAACATCCTCGGCAGCTGCGGGAATTCCCCTTAATCCAAGGAATGCAGCAAGGCTTCCCTCGTTCATAAGACCGCCTTCTGATAAGTGGATATCCTCGCAGTGGGAAATGATTGGCGCATTAAATATCTTTGAGTATTCCAGAGCCCGGCGCATCATTAAACTGTTCATGACAGGCCGTCCATCATCAGTGAATGCCACGCATCCGGCCTCGCGCATCATGCCCATTTCAGCAAGTTCCTCACCCTTTTGTCCTTTTGTGATGGCTCCAATGGGATAAACAAAGCATTCACCTTCGGCATAAGTCGTTCTAAGAATAAATTCCGTAACAGTCTTGTTGTCATTGACAGGATTTGTATTAGGCATACAGCATACTGAAGTAAAACCGCCCCTGACAGCGGCACCTGTTCCAGTTTTAATAGTTTCTTTATGCTCAAATCCGGGCTCCCTCAAATGAGTATGCAAATCAACCAAACCCGGCATTGCATAAAGCCCGGCCGCATCAATAGTGCAGCAGTGCGGCAGTGCGGCAGTGCGATAGTTTTTTAAAGAATTATCTTTTTCCTTATTGACTGTCGCTCTATCGCTCTGACGCACTATTTTGACTATCTTTCCGTCTTCAATCAATATGTCGCCGATACCATCAATCCCCTGAGATGGGTCTATGATATGGCCGCCCTGAACAAGAATTCTTTTATCCATTTTCCCTCGATCCGCCCAAAAGATATAAAACCGCCATTCTGACAGCAATGCCGTTTGTGACCTGCTCAAGAACAACTGACTGTCCGCAATCCGCTACATCAGAGGCTATCTCTATGCCCCTGTTCATAGGCCCGGGATGCATCACTATCGCATCGTTTTTCGCGAGTTTTAATCTTTCCATGGTTAATCCCCACAGTCTGAAATACTCGCCTGTAGTTGGGAAAAAGCCCTTGCCCTGCCGCTCCATCTGAATCCTGAGCATCATTACCACATCAACGTCTCTGAGCCCATCCTCCATGCTGTAAAAAACATCGACTCCCTCAGGCACATAAGGTGGTATAAGCGTTGGCGGAGCAATAAGCCTCACCTTTGCTCCTGCCTTTGTAAGGCAGTAAATATTTGATTTGGCAACCCTGCTGTGAATAATATCACCTACAATAGCAACATTGAGCCCTTCGAGCCTCTCCTTTTTTTCTATAATCGTGAACGCATCAAGCAATGCCTGAGTTGGATGCTCATTTATTCCGTCACCAGCATTTATAACCGATGCATTCACATTGTTGGCAATAAAATGGGTAGCGCCGCTTGAAGCATGTCTTATCACGATATAATCAACGCCGTAAGCCTCTATAGTCTTAATAGTATCAAAAAGGCTCTCGCCCTTAACAACACTGCTTGTAGGAACCGAAAAATTGAGAACGTCAGTGCTTAACCTCTTTTCAGCAAGTTCAAAGGAGGTCTTAGTCCTTGTGGAAGGCTCAAAAAAGAGGTTAACAACCGTCTTGCCCCTCAGCGTGGGAACCTTCTTTATATCCCTTCTTAATATGTCCCTGAACGAAGATGCCGTATTAAGTATTAACTCTATATCTTCCCTGGATATTTCCTTTATTCCGACCAAGTCTTTCATATCTTTATATTGTCCGCTGTTAAACCTTTATTATTCGTTTACAACTATCAGTGAACGGTCAACCAATACCACACTGTCTGAAAGCCCCTCTTCTTCAAGCTGGACCTCTATATTTTCGGTCATGGACGTGGGTATGTTCTTGCCAACATAATCAGCCCTTATCGGCAATTCCCTGTGCCCCCTGTCAACCAGAACCGCAAGCTGTATCTGGGCAGGCCTTCCAATATCCATAAGCGCGTCCATAGCAGCCCTTATGGATCTGCCTGTGAATAGCACATCATCAACCAAAACGACTTTTTTATCAGCGATATCAAAAGGTATATCCGTTTTTCTGACAATGGGGTGTTCTTTTCTTAAACCGATATCATCGCGGTAAAGCGATATATCGAGAGAACCAACAGGGATATCGACATTTTCAATACTCTTTATCTTTAAGGCAATTCTTTTTGCGAGATACACCCCTCCCCTGTGAATGCCAACAAGACAAAGATTTTCAGTGCCCTTGTTTTTTTCTATAAGTTCGTGGGCAATCCTCGAAAGAATCCTCGAAATGTCTTTCTTATTAATTAGTTCCTTAGCCATGATTCAGGCAAAAAAAAACCTTCCCCTGTCCGGACATAGAGGAAGGCGCAATTCCATATAATTTATTCTGTTCACTTCATCTCCTTTTAGCCTCACAGGGCTACCATTAAAGGTTGCTATATTAAAGCATAAAGCGGTTAATTTGTCAAAAGCATTAAATCTGTTGTTTGGTAAAACCTGCCGGGCAGGTAATAGCATCAAAGGCGTAAAGAATCCGCTTTGCCTTTTCAATCCTGTCGCTGGAGCAGACAAGCGGCCGTACATCCTCAATCATGCGCAGTACTTCTTCCCTTGAAGGGATAGATTTCATTCCCTCTGATATTAGTTTGCCCTCTGCTGCATTAAACAATTTCGCGGTCTCAGCGTCAGTCACGACTGCAAACGGTATCTGATATGACTCTACAACCCTGCAAAAAGCAATGGAATGCCTCTCCCACGACTCCAGCGAATTAATCACACATTTAACAACCATTGAAATCCTGCCATCCAGCATGATTGCGATATCCGCCTTCACATTAAAAAAGGCATCGGCAAGTTCAATCCTGAACTCTTTATTTACCCCTAAATCATCTTTTGAATAACCCTTTTGAGATATTAATAATTCGATGATTTTTTTCTGGACATAATTAACCTCAAGTTGAGACAAGGATTCCTCCATCTCAACCCTTTTTGCAATCAATTCCTGTCGCTCATCAGGACTTGTCGGGTTTTTACCTAATGGAATATATGTAGCCATATTGACCTCAATGAATATTTCCTGGGGCAAAAGCACGGGAATACATTCGATTTCTATTAATGGCGCAGAGGCAGGCATTCACAAACCTTTAATATCATTGGCAGACCATGCCCTGCTGAGTTATTAAATTTTCAATACCCCACAGTCTCTGCTGTGGGGTTTCCTTGTGCCGTCATTCTGGCTTGTCCAGAATCTTTCTTTTCAGAAGGATTCCCGACAAGCGGGAATGACGATTCGCGATTGTCTTTGTTTTAAGATACCCCGCCGTCTCTGCGGCGGGGAGGTTCATTACTGAACTTTTGACAGAGTATTATTGCCGAAGGTCATATTTTTTTGCAACTTTAAATGATTTTGAATAGCATTTTTAGAAAACGGGAAAAAAAGTTACCGAATTACTGAGCATCAACAACCGTCCCTTTTTCTCTTCCGGGACATATCCCGTATTTGGCTCACAAGGCTCCTTTGTCACATATTAAGTAGTGTTAAGAAATAGGGGATGTGTCCCAATACTGTTCGGCATGGAATATGCTTAAAAAAGAGGAATCGCA
>JBBILM010000092.1:0-8149 GCA_037444915.1 Nitrospirota bacterium
ATGGATTGAAAGTAACAACCCCCTTTCCCCCTTTATTAAGGGGGAATAAAAAAGGATTACCCATTTAAAGTGAGAAAGAACCTAAAATAGTCTATGTTCTCTTCTGCCCCACGCTGGCAGAGATTGCGATTGTCAATGACTCGCAAAGAGTGGAGGGGAAGAAATGTTAAACTATAACCTGCAAGGAGGTGTCGACTATGATAGAAGTAAAAGTGCCTATATCATCTGATGATATTATTGAGGCTGTAAAAAAGATGAAGAAACGTGAAAGAGAATCTTTTATTGAAGACTTGCTCGCCACAACCTCTCCTGATTATCTTCAAGGTGTCAAGGAGGCAAGAGCCGATTATAAAGCAGGCAGGACTAAATCGCATAAAGAGATTTTTGGAGAATGAGTTATAACCTTGTCTATACGCATAGAGCGGAAAAAGATGTTAAGAAACTTGATGCTTCCATAAAACGACAGATAGGGGAGGCTATTCTAAAATTACAAGACAATCCGTTAGAATATTCTGAAAAGTTGACAGACCCGAAAATAGGGGCATATCGTTTCAGAACTGGTGATTACAGAGTTGTTTTTGATATCGAAGACAATGATATTATTATATTGAGGATCGGTCACAGAAAGGAAATTTATAAGAGGCTCTAAATTATCACAAATCCTCGCCGCCAAAACCTCGCCGCCTTTATTCCCCTCCTTAGCAAGGAGGGGAATAAAGGGGTGGTTGACACTTCCGCCCTCGAAAAAGATAGACGCATTTTCCACAACTTTCCCGACAATGTAGTGTTCCAAGCCCTTTTAACATAATATCCGCATATTCAGGAATATTGTTCGCATTTGAGGCGAATTTCATCATAAAGGGTTTATTCGAGTGGAAATTTCCGGAGGAGATTTGTTGCGCCGGAAAGCGTATTGAGTTGATTTTATATGGTGGAGCTGAACGGGATCGAACCGTCGACCTCTTGAATGCCATTCAAGCGCTCTCCCAACTGAGCTACAGCCCCAAGTGCTTATAAAGTAACATATTTAACGCCAGTGCTGTCAATCTGCGGAAGTTATAGTCAGGGATCAAAAAACATCTTCGAGCAATTCAATTTCGAGCGTTCTCATTTTTTTTGCCTGATATTTGTTTTTTTCATGGTCATAGCCGAATAAGTGCAGTATCCCGTGAATCAGGAGCCAGTTTAGCTCTTCGTAAAATGTCATTGCATGTTCTTTTGCCTGTCTCTTTGCCTGATGGATGTTTATAACTATGTCTCCGAGAGATGTTAACTGAGCAGACTGTTTGAAGTTTTTGAATTCGCTTATTTGCGGAAAGGAGAGCACGTCTGTGGTTTTATCGATTCCCCTGTATCGCCGGTTCAGGTCAATCATTTTTTTGTCGTTTACCAGAAGCAGGCTTATCTCAAACCTGCCGGACGGGACTGCCTTAATTTCAATTAGATGCTTGATAGCCTTCTTTATCACCCTTTCTATTTTCTGATGATTTATCTTCAGAAGTCTTTGATGATTCTGTATCGTTATCTCCATGGCTGATCACATCCTTTCTTTTGGCAGACTTTAAGCGTATATCGGGATATTCAATCCGTTTATGAAAGATTCCGGTGAGTATTAGCGTGAATCTCTTTTTTATTTCTGATATGTCCTTGAGCGTGAGTTCGCATTCCTCAATCTGGCCGTCGAGGAATATGCTGTTTATTATTTTCTCAACAAGGTCGGATATCCTCGCGGGAGTTGGATTGGTAAGTGCCCTTGAAGCTGCTTCCACCGCATCCGCCATCATGACAATGGCGGCAACGCGAGTTTGAGGTTTCGGTCCAGGATACCGGTAGTTTTCCTGTTGCGTGTCCAGCGACTGTTCAAGCGCCTTCTGGTAAAAGTATGTGATGAGGCTTGTGCCGTGGTGCTGGTGGATAATATCAACAACCAGTTTGGGGAGTTTATAGTGACGCGCAAGGTCAACTCCCTCCCTTACATGCGATGTCAGTATCATGCTGCTCATGTGCGGGGTAAGTTTTTCGTGCTTGTTTACTGTACTTGGCTGGTTTTCGACAAAGTACTCTGGCATTTTTATCTTACCAATGTCGTGGTAGTATGCTGTAACTCTCGCGAGCAGTGGATTGGCTCCAACGGCTTCTGCAGCCGCTTCCGCGAGATTGCCGACGATTACGCTATGGTGATAGGTGCCGGGCGCTGATATCATGAGATTTCTCATCAACGGCTGGTCAAGGTCCAAAAGTTCCACAAGGCTTATGTCGGTTGTTATGCCAAATATGGATTCAATGGCGGGAAGCAGCACAGAGACTATCGATGCGACAAGGATGCCGGAGATTGCAGCGAAAAGGAATGCTGAAAGCGCTGCCTCTGAAAAAAGGTTTTCAGCAAGCAGCAGCACGACGCCAGCAGTAATCATATTGACGCAACTCACGTATAATCCGCCTTTTATAAGAGCTGAACGCCTTTTGCATCTGATTACACTGAAGGCGGCTGTAAGGCTTCCGATGAATGTATATACAGGATAAAACGGATTGTCAAGCCAGATTCCTGATATGAGGCTCAAGGCGAACGAGAATATTATGGCTGTATGAAAGTCAAATATGAGTGTGACGAGCATGGCGCCAAGTGGAAGGGGGATGCCGAAAATATATGATGTTCCATCAGGCAGTGCAAGCCCAATGTTAAGACCTTCGAGCAGATAGGCAAATATCCTTCCAATCAGCAGGGTGCCTGTAACAAGGATTCCCAAAAGCAGCAGCATTTTATAATTTTCGAGATATCCGGGCTTGTATCTCTTTATGTCTTTGTAAAAAACAAAGAGGATGATGGATGCTACCAAGAAACTTCCGATGAAATGGCTGATGCCTACTGTTTCCTGAATTAAAAGCGCGGATATCAGTCCAAAGAGCACGAGCACCGATAGTCTTGATATATCGTCTTTATGGACTATCCTGTATTTGCTAATGCTCTCGCTGAAATAACTCAATTTTTTTCCCCCATCAGTGCGGATGGCGTGAGCCTGCTTTATGTCGCTATTCTTCTGAGCGCCGTTTTTCGTATCTTTCATAGGCCATTACAATCTCCTGTACAAGCTTATGCCTTACAACATCCCTTTCAGAGAAGTGGATTATTTTAATGTTGCTCATGTCCCTGAGTATTTTTATCGCCTCAACAAGCCCTGATATTTTTCCCGGCGGCAGGTCTATCTGAGTAATGTCTCCGGTGATTATTGTTTTTGAGCCGAAGCCGAGTCTTGTAAGATACATTTTCATCTGCTCTGAAGTTGTATTTTGCGCCTCATCGAGTATTATAAAAGATCCGTTCAATGTGCGTCCCCTCATAAACGCGAGGGGCGCAATCTCGATGACGCCTCTTTCTATCAGTTTTGTCGCCTTATCTATTTCCATCATGTCATAAAGGGCGTCGTACAGCGGCCTCAGATAAGGACTCACTTTTTCGGCTATGTCCCCGGGCAGGAACCCGAGTTTCTCACCTGCCTCAACAGCCGGCCTAACAAGCACAATTCTGGATACCTGCTTGGTCAGGTAGGCGTTTACTGCCATTGCCATAGCCAGATAGGTCTTGCCGGTTCCAGCAGGCCCAATGCCGAAAATCATGTCGTAATTGTTTATAGCATCTATATATTGTTTCTGTATATCGGTTTTCGGGATTATAAATCTCTTTTTTGAGGAAACCGGTATGCTGCCGTGAAAGAGTTTTTTGACAGATACATCCTTGCCTTCTGATATTGCTTTAACAGCGTAGTCAATATCTTCTGGTTTTAAAATATAGCCGTTTCTGTTTATTTCCCTTATTTCCTGAATAAGGAGTTCGGCATTTTGCACATGGGCGTCTTCCCCGTTTATCAGGAGCTTGTTCCCTCTTATGCTTATCGCAACATCGAGGTAGTCTTCGATGATTTTTAAGGTCTTGTCAATTCCGCCGTGAATGAAAGGATACTCCCTTTCCTCATTAAGTTCAAGCTCTAAGGTTTTCGTATGCGCCTCCGCTATTTCCGAGATACTTGCTGATAGATTAATTAAACTCTATTAACTCAAAAAATGCAATCGTAACATCTTAAATATCACTTTTTCATCCATTTATGAATAAAAGCCGCAACGGTCTATTATAAAATAAGCATGGCATCACCGTAAGAGAAAAATCTGTAGCCATCAGCTATGGCGCTGGAATAACTTTTTGAGATGTTTTCAAAACCCGCCAATGCCGAAACCAGCATCAAAGGAGTAGAATTGGGAAGATGAAAATTGGTTATGAGGCTGCTGATTGCTTTAAATCTGTATCCCGGGTATATGAAAATATCCGTGAGACCGCATATCCCGCCATTTTTACTGTTTTGCGGGCTGCAGTTGCGGTATGAGCCGCTCATGAATCCCTCGAGCGCGCGTGTTACGGTTGTTCCCACGCCTACTATTTTATTGCCGGATTTTTTCACCCGATCTATTTCATCCAAAAGTTCCGGGTTTATTTCAAAAAACTCTGAATCCATGCGGTGGTCTTTCAGAAATTCGGACTTTATTGACTTAAAAGTGCCCGGACCCACATGAAGGGTCAATTTTCTTATGAGTACGCCCTTTTCCCCGAGTTTATCCAAAAGTTCTTCCGTAAAATGAAGTCCCGCGGTTGGCGCGGCGATTGAACCCTCATTTTCAGCATAAACAGTCTGATAGCGCTGCTTGTCCTTATCATCCGGCATACGCTTTATATAAGGAGGCAATGGCATGTGTCCATGCTGCCAGAGGAAATTTTTTACATCAGCCGCTTCAATATTCAGAAATCTTAAAAAACTCCCGGTTCTGTGTTCGTTATCTGTCCATATCTCTGCTTTAATCCCGCTATGAATGTTAACCAGACCGTTATATTTTCCCCTGCACATGATTTCCCATGTCCTGTTATCGCCGGCTTCCCTTACAAGCAGAATATCAATCTTTCCGCCTGACTCTTTTGTGCCAAAGATCCGCGCTGGAAATACCTTTGTATTGTTTAATATTAGGAGGTCCCCTTCCTTGAGATAATCGGCAATATCAGGGAACATTCTGTGCTCAAAAGAGCCGTCCTTGTGAAGAACAAGCAGTCTTGACCCGTCTCTTTTTTTTGATGGCCTGTAAGCGATTAATTCTTCGGGCAGGTAAAAGTTAAAATCAGCGGCTTTCATATAATCCTATGAGGGTGAGAGGATAAAATTTGGAGAGGATTTCTTTATAGTTCATTCCGGATTTCGCCATGTTGAGAGCGGTCCACTGGCACATTCCAACGCCATGACCGTATCCCCTGCCCTCAAAGATATAAGCATCTCCATCCTTTGATATGTTGGTTATGAGCGTGCTTGGCAGGCGCGACCATCCCATCTTTTTTCTCAGATCCTTTGCCTGTATAAAAAGGTCTCCTGTGTCAGTGATGATCTTGAAGTTCTTGACGCGATTCGAAACAGTGCGGGAATCTATAATAATTTCCTCTATTTTTCCGCTATTTGCCGCATTCTCAATTTCTGAAACAGGAAATTTTTTCTCCCATATGCTGTACGGGGATAATTCGCAGCTCGTCTCAACCGGTTTTAAATAAGGATAGCTTTTGCCAAATACCTCTGCGGGGTCTTCTGTGATCCCTCCGCTTGTGGAATGATAATACGCCAGTATCGGCTTTCCTTCATATGTCAATATCTCTCCTCTTGTTTCATTTACAGCCCTTTCCACGTTTTCAGGAACGCTTCCGCCTTTATAAACCTGATGCTGAACAGTTGATGTGAGGTCATAAAGGCGTTTTTGCGAACCGTTATTTATTTTCTGGTAAATTGCGTATGTCCTCGCTGCAACTGCCTGCGCTTTCAGCGCCTCAATATCCCATTTTGAGCCGACTTCTGCAGCAACAACACCTTTTATATACTCTTCAAAAGGCACCTCATTTACTATGTAAAGGCCGTTCTTGCCTTTCCAGACCTCTATAATCCCTGCGTAGCTTACACCGCTCAGAAGAACCTCTCCGTTTGTATTGCCAACCCTTTCGACCACTTCATCCTTCTGCGGTGTGGTCGAAAACTTGTCGTCAAGGAGCAGCACCCTAATCGTGTCCTGAGCCGTGGATATTGTATTCATTGATAAACAAAAGCAAAGCGTCAAAAGACAAAACAAGACATTCTTTATGTTTAATCTGCGGGTTTTTGTTCCTGAAATCGTCATTATTTCCTACTTATCAGCCAAAAAATAAGGGTTAATAAAAGACTTAAAACAATGCTTGTCGCTATTGGGAAGTAAAATGTGTAATCCCTTTTCTTAATCACTATATCACCCGGAAGGCGTCCCAGCCATGAAATTCTTTCAGAAAGCATTAAAAGCCCTCCGATTACGATAATGACAGCTCCGACGGCTATTAAAAACTTGCCTATATTCATTAGTTCATGGTTCATAGCTCATGGTGTTTCATTACTGCGCCATACGCTATAAACCCCGGGCTGAATGCCTTTCCATTTCCGAAAAAATACAGCCGCAATATTTTTGCTGATAAAGTCCCAGTTCCTTTGAAATTTTCCTGCCATCTCTGAATCCAATTCTGAAATCACTGAAATAAAACTCGACAGAATATTTATATTGCAGCATCCGTCCCATCTCCTTAATTATACCAAATTTCTGGTAGGGACTTACCAGCAAAGAGGTTGTAAAGGCATCGGCATTGATTTCCTTTGCCTTCTGAGCGGTCTTCTCCAGTCTTGCAAGATAGCAGTATTCGCATCTGTTTTCCTCGTTTCCGGCAATGTCTTTTAAATATTCTTTCAGGCCATAATGGTCTATGTATTCTATTTCAAGTCCGTTCCTTAACAGAGGCGTGACGCTGGCATCAGAGTCTTGAGCATCGCAAAGCGTCTTTAATTTTTGTAATGCCCCGAGCCTGTTTTTATATTCCGTATAAGGATGGATATTGGGATTGAACCACAGGCATTTCACCTCTATGCCCCTTTCTTTTATGACCGTAAGGGGATAGATTGAACAAGGCGCGCAGCATATGTGCATCATAAGTTTCATAAATTATTGCCTCGTCGGATTTATTGGTTCGATAGTTTTCTTTATCTGATATATTTTACTTTTGAGCCTCAACAACATGGCAATATAAAGATAGTTCAACAGGCCTTAATCAAAATAGCGCCTGCGGCAAACTCTTGCCTAAATGAGCGTACGCAAGCCTTGTGGCAAGCCGTCCCCTGGCTGTCCTTTCTATCAATCCTTCCTGCAGCAAATAAGGTTCGTACACATCTTCTATAGTCTCTTTATCTTCTCTCATTGCCGCTGCAATGGCATCAATGCCGGCAGGCCCGCCATTGAATTTATCCATTAAGGTGATGAGCAGTTTTCTGTCTATTTCGTCAAGCCCGAGCTGGTCAACATCCATCGCGATAAGAGCAGCCATTGTTATTTCCATATCTATGAAGCCGTCTCCCTTGACCTGGGCAAAGTCGCGCACCCTTTTTAGGAGTCTGTTTGCTATTCTTGGAGTTCCGCGTGTTCTTCTGGCTATTTCAATTGCCGCGTCATCTTTTATCTCTATTTCGAGCAGGCGGGCTGAACGGCTCACTATTTTTTTCAGTTCCTCTGGATTATAGAACTCAAGCCTGCATATAACGCCGAATCTGTCCCTCATAGGAGAAGTAAGAAGACCTGTCCGCGTTGTTGCTCCAACTAATGTGAATCGGGGCAGGTTCAGTTTGAGAGTTCTTGCATTCGGGCCCTGTCCGATTATAATATCGAGTTTATAATCCTCCATGGCGGGATAGAGAACCTCTTCAACCACCCTCGGCATCCTGTGAATTTCATCAATGAACAGGATGTCCCTGTCCGAAAGATTAGTGAGTATCGCAGCCAGATCCCCTGATTTTTCCATAACAGGGCCAGAGGTGGTCTTTATATTCACTCCGAGTTCATTTGATATGATAGTTGCCAGTGTTGTCTTGCCAAGCCCGGGCGGCCCGAAAAAAAGGGCGTGGTCGAGTGGTTCCGCGCGCATTTTCGCGGCAGCTATGAAAACCTTAAGGTTTTCCTTTATTTTTTCCTGGCCAACGAAATCATCGAGGCATCTCGGCCTGAGATTTATCTCATATGCCATTTCCTCCTGATTCGGTTCAGGGGAAAGGGTGTGTATGTCTCT
>JBBILM010000093.1:0-8116 GCA_037444915.1 Nitrospirota bacterium
ACCATAATTTAATGATATTTCAATTTTACGAGCAATGCAAATAAAAGGATATTTTTAAATGAACCTCCCCACAGCAGAGACGGCGGGGTATCTTAAAAAAAAGACAACCGCGAATCGTCATTCCCGTAGTTCTTTATTCGTCATTCCCGCTTGTCGGGAATCCTTCTGAAAAGAAAGATTCTGGACAAGCCAGAATGACGACACAAGGATACCCCACAGCAGAGACTGTGGGGTATTGAAAATTTAATAAAACGGGAGAAAGTTTTAAAAAACAATACTTGACAATATCAGTAAGGTATTTATAGCATATTGTATGTTAAAACTTTCAACAAAGGGTCAATACGGCGTCCGGGCTATGTTTGAGATAGCGAAGGGCTATCCTGAAAAGCCTGTTACTATTAAGGAAATATCAGAAAAGCAGGATGTATCTGTTTCTTATCTTGAGCAGATACTTAATAAACTCAGGCGTGCCGGACTGATAAAAAGCGTTAAGGGCCCCGGAGGAGGTTATCTTTTAAGCAAGGAACCTGATGCTGTAAGCATAGCCGAGATTTTAAATGAACTTGAGGGGCCTGTCGCATTAACATCATGCCTCGAGCCTGACGGCAGGTGTGTCAGGGTGGATAATTGCGTCACTCATTTATTGTGGAAGGCTCTTGGACAGCAGATTGAGGCATTTTTGAATACGATAACGCTGAAGAATCTCATAACAGGAGACTTTAATATAAAGGCTTTTATTCGTTAAATTTGCGAGAAAAATAACCGATTAAACCAAACTGTAATTATGAAATTCGTTCATGACATAAAAGCTGATATAACCGCAGATATAGTTTATATGATGTGCCCGATGCATTTGTTAAAGCTTGATGAGATGATAAAGACACTCGAAAACGGACAGGTTCTTGAGATACTTACTGATTACGATGGCGCTCTTGAAGATATTCCTGCATGGTGCGATAAAACCGGCAATGAATTTGTAGGACTTGACGAGGATGAAGATTATTATAAGTTTTACGTGAGAAAGAGGACTGCCTGAATTGCATGAGAAAAGGTAGCGACAGGCAGATGATTGGAACACGCAAATAATCAGAAAGGAGATGATATGAGGAGATGTTATTTTGACCATGTAGCGGCTAATCCCCTTCGTCAGGAAGTTCTGGACGAGATGATGCCGTTTTTTAAAGAGGATTTTGGAAATCCATTGAGCATTTATGATCTTGGTATCAGGGCAAGGGATGCTATAGAAAGCGCAAGAGGCAAGGTAGCTTCTCTTATCAATGCCAGGCCCTCTTCAGTGATATTTACGTCGAGCGGGGCTGAGGCCAACAATTTTGCTCTCAGGGGGATAGCGCTTGCCAGACAGAATCAGGGCAAACATATAATAGTATCGAGGGTTGAGCATCACTCAATACTTAATTCCGCGAGATTCCTCGAAAAAAGCGGTTTTGTAGTCACATACCTGCCTGTTGACCAGCACGGCTCGGTTGACCCTGAAATGCTCAAAAAATCCATTACAAAAGAAACTATTTTAATTTCTGTAACATGTGCAAGCAGCGAAATAGGGACAATTGAACCAATAAAGGAGATATCCGACATAGCAAAGCAGGGAAAGATCATGCTGCACGCGGATGCCGTGGCTGCGGCCGGAAACATTCCTGTTGATGTCAATGAACTGGGCGTTGATCTCCTGAGCGTTGCCGCTCATCAGTTTTATGGTCCTAAGGGAGCAGGAGCTTTATATGTAAGGGAGGGAACAAGGATAGTACCTCTTATTTACGGAGGTATTCAGGAAGGCGGAAGAAGGGCAGGCACTGAAAATGTGCCTGCTATAGCAGGTATGGGTGTTGCCGCAGAGCTTGCTCAAAAGGACATGAATAGCAGAAGCGGGCATTGCAAAAGATTAAGAGATAAAATAATCCAGGGCGCGCTTAAAATACCCAATGTATATCTTACCGGACATCCGGAAAATAGACTGCCTCATCACGCAAGTTTTGTGGTGGAGTTTATCGAGGGCGAGGCCATGCTGCTGATGCTGTCAATGAAAGGGATATATGCGGCAAGCGGTTCCGCGTGTTCTTCCAAAGCGCTTAAATCATCGCCTGTGTTGCTTTCCCTCGGGATTCCGACAGCCCTTGCCCAGGGTTCGATAGTCTTCAGTCTTGGCATTGACAACAGTGAGGAGGATGTTGATTATTTTCTCGGGGAATTTTCACAAATAATTTCACGACTGAGGGAAATGTCGCCATACGCCAAGGGATGGGGAGAAGGCAGTGAGGGAGAAAAATGCTACACAGGTTAAAAGAGGAGGTTTTAGATGTATTCTGAAAAGGTAATGGATCACTTTATGAATCCGAGGAATGTCGGTGAAATGCCTGATGCTGACGGAGTTGGCATGGAGGGCAACCCGACATGCGGCGATGCCATGCAGATATTTATTAAGGTGGAGAATGACAGGATTGTTGACGCCAAGTTCAGGACCTTCGGGTGTGGAGCCGCTATCGCGGTTAGCAGCATGGTTACTGAAATGGTTAAAGGCAAGACGCTTGATGAGGCATTGAGCATATCAAAAGAAGCGGTTGCCAGTGAGCTTGGAGGCCTTCCGCCGCAGAAGATGCATTGCTCAAATCTTGGGTCAGATGCGCTTCGAAAGGCCATAGAAGATTATAGGAGCAGGCAAAAATAATAGATAAATGTAAACAAAGGCCATCTCATATGGGTTTGGCGCAGGGAATTGTCAATAATTGTTTTTTGATTATTTCTTGTTGTAATATCAAATCTGCATAAAAGGAAAGAAAAAAAGGGGTGAATATGCCTAATAAGCTATTATTGGCAGATGACAGTCCGACTATCCAGAAGGTTGTGGAACTTGTTCTTGAGCACGAGGGTTTTGATATAAAGGCTGTCGGCGACGGTGAGCAGGCTGTCAATGTAATCAAGGATTTTCAGCCCGATATAGTGCTGGCAGATATAGCGATCCCGGGGCTGAATGGGTATCAGCTTTGCGAGAAAATTAAAAGCAGCCCTGACAGTGCGCATTTGCCTGTCATACTTATATCAGGGGCGTTTGAGCCTTTTGACGAAGGCCGCGCAAATTCGGTCGGAGCTGATGACGTTATTATTAAACCGTTTGAAGCGCAGGAACTGATAACAAAAGTAAAGTCTCTTCTTAGAGGCGCTGCTCCTGCTGCAAAGTCCGCAGATGACGTACGGGTAGTTGAGCAGGCCTGGGACGAAGACATGCCTGTTATTTCAGAGGACATTGCCGAAGAACAGGGAGTAATTGATGAAGAGTTTGAAAGTTCGATCCTGCCTGAAATAAAGGAGTTCGAAGAAGAGCTTAATTACGCCATTAAAGGCAGGCCAAAGGCAACTCCCGAGCAGCGAAGTGAAGAGTTGAAAAAGCCTGAAATTGAGTTTCCTTCAAGGGAGGATATTTCAGCTATGTTGGAAAAAAAGATCGATGAAAAGATCTCAGGAATTATAAGCTCAGAAGTTATGCCGCAGGTGTCTTTGTCAATAAAGGATTCCGTGAATCAGGCAATGGCAGCGATGTCACCTAATGTTATTGAAGATGTCGTTAGGGAGATAGTGAGAGACTCGCTGTCTTCTTTAAAGGGTGAAATAGATACTGCTATCAGAAGGATTGTACCTGAGGTTGCAGAAGCGATAATAAAAAAGGAGATTGAAAGGATTACTTCTGAGATTTAAAGACAGGAATCAGACGTTGAGGCGTGGATTTTATTAAGACCCTTCCAAACATGATCTTTATTCTTAAGTTGTAAGAACTGATTAAATTATGAATGATTTTAACAAGAACTACAGTCCGGAAAATATAGAAAATAAATGGTATGAACACTGGGAAGCGCAAGGCTATTTCCAGCCTGATAACGAAGCGCCTAAATCCCCTTTTTGCATAGTAATACCGCCGCCGAATGTTACCGGCTCCCTTCATATGGGGCACGCGCTTAATGTGACAATTCAGGATATTCTTGCGAGATGGAAAAGGATGGCTGGACACAAAGTTTTGTGGCTTCCGGGAACGGATCATGCCGGAATAGCTACTCAGAATGTTGTTGAAAGAATGCTTGCAAAAGACGGGATAGACCGGCATAAATTAGGCAGGGATGCCTTTATCGAGATGGTTTGGAAATGGAAGGCTGAATACGGCGGCAAGATAATACATCAGCTCAAAAAACTCGGTTCTTCTTGCGACTGGTCCAGAGAGAGGTTTACCCTTGACGATGGATTGTCGAAAGCCGTAAGGGAGGTCTTTGTCAGCCTTTTTGAAGAGGGATTGATATACAGGGATAATCGTCTTATTAACTGGTGTCCCAGGTGCCATACTGCCCTGTCCGATCTCGAGGTTGAGTACGAGGAGATGGATGGAAAGCTGTATTACATAAAATATCCTCTTACAGAGGGCGGGCATATAACGGTGGCTACTACCAGGCCTGAAACAATGCTCGGTGATACGGCTGTTGCAGTAAATCCTGAAGACGAAAGGTATGCGGCCTTTATCGGAAAAACCGTGATGCTGCCTTTAACTCAGAGGAATATTCCGGTAATTGCGGACCCGGCAGTAGACCCGGCCTTTGGAACCGGAGCGGTCAAGGTGACACCGGCGCATGACTTTAATGATGAAAGCATCGGAAAAAGACATAATCTTCCTTCTGTAAGTGTGATAACAGAGGACGGCAACATGTCGGATGCGGCGGGCGATAATTACAGGGGTCTTGACAGGTATAAGTGCAGAAAGAAGATTATAGATGATTTAAGACAGCTTGAGCTGCTCGATGACGAGAAGAGACATCTTCATTCAGTCGGCAATTGTTACAGATGTAAAACCATAATCGAGCCGCTTTTGACAATACAGTGGTATGTAAAGATAGAGTCTTTGGCATCAGATGCTGTTCAGGCAGTGCAGCAGAGGTCAATAAGACTTATACCAGATGGATGGGAAAATAATTATTTTGCGTGGATGAAGGATATAAAGGATTGGTGCATATCGCGCCAGATATGGTGGGGTCATCAGATACCTGTCTGGTATTGCCCCGACTGTAAAACAGATGATGGAAAATCGCAGGGGGAGTTTATCGAGCATATTTTCTTTGAGCCACTATCTTTTCATAAGGGGGGGCACGGAGAGGTCTTTGGCGGCAGATATTCTGATATGAGGATGTTAGGGTTGAGCCACTCTGATATTATCAAGAATTCGCGGATAACAAGGGTGGCAAAGAAAGTTAAACCCATCTGTACGAGGGAGGATTTAAACAGATGCCCTGAATGCGGAAGCGACAATCTGATGCGTGACCCGGATGTTCTGGACACATGGTTCTCGTCAGCGCTTTGGCCGTTTTCTACGCTGGGCTGGCCAGAGCATACAGACGACCTGAAGACATTTTATCCTACAAGTGTTCTTGTTACCGGCTTTGATATACTATTTTTCTGGGTGGCGAGGATGATTATGATGGGTTTGAAGTTCATGAAAAAAGCGCCGTTCGATGATGTTTACATACACGCCCTTGTGCGCGATTCAAAAGGGCAGAAAATGAGCAAATCAAAGGGGAATGTTATAGACCCTCTTTTAATGATTGATAAATACGGAGCTGATGCCTTCAGGTTCAGCCTTGCTGCCTTTGCTGCTCAGGGCAGGGATGTAAGGTTCTCAGAGGAGAGGGTTGAAGGTTACAGGTATTTTATAAACAAACTGTGGAATGCTGCCAGGTTTATAGTAAACAGCAGTGAGCATGCATCAGGAAATAAACATTTTAAAGAAATTGAAAAATTAAATGTTCGGAGCGAATTGAATCTGCCGGAGATGTGGATATTAAGCAGATTGGCTTTTGCAGCAGAAGAGGTTAACAGGCAGCTTTCGCAGTACAGGTTTAATGACGCTGCCAATGCCATATACCATTTCATATGGCACGAGTTTTGCGACTGGTATATAGAAATGACAAAGCCGGTTTTATATAACGGCGATATTAACGAGAAGGCAAAGGTCATAAAATGCCTTTATTATGTCCTTGAAAAGAGCCTGCAAATACTCCATCCCTTTATGCCTTTTGTGACAGAGGAAATATGGAACAGCGTGTTTAAGAAAAACACGAGCATTATGAAATCGACGTATCCGATGGAATTAAAGAGATATCCTGATATGGAAAAAAAGATGGATTATATAATGAGCGCAGTCTCGGGCATACGAAGCATAAGAGGGGAATTGAATATTTCCCCGTCCCTTGAGATAAATATTTTTATAAAGACGATGACAAAGGAAGTGGAAGATGTCCTTAATACTAATCTTCCGGCCATAATTAAACTGACGAGGGCCAGGGAAGCCGTTATTGGCAGCAGTGTTCAAAGAATCAAGGGGTCGGCCGTGTATGTGGGCGAAGGGATCGAGATTTACATTCCTATTGAGGGACTGCTTGACGTAACAACTGAAATCAGCAGGCTTAAAAAGGAAATCGCAAAAGCGGATGTGTCAATAGGTTTTCTGAATAAGAAGCTGCTGAATGAGGATTTTTTAAGGAACGCTCCAAAAGACATAGTTATTAAGGAAAAGGCAAAGTTTGATGAACTTATTCAGAAAAAAGAAAAAATCGAAGAAAATATCAGGCTGTTAAAAGAAGTTATGTCATAAAGTTTAAAACAGAGTATGTTTTTAAAAAGGAGGTGTTATGATGGAAAAAGAGGTTGTTGAAATCGAAAATAAAAATATGGACATTATCGAGGCCGAGTTTGTGAACGTAAGGCAGAGCACAGTCAGGTCAGTTGAGGGAGGCCATGTTGAACTCCAGCAGGTCGGCGCATTGAGCATAGACGGAGAAAGGGTCGAAGTTACGCAGGGGGCGTCTTTATTAATGAGGGGCTCAAATCTCAATCTCAATCAGAGTGTAGGGGTTTTCGCTGTCGGCGATACAACTAACCTTAACTTTTCTTTTACCCCTGTTTCTGTTTCTGCTAATGAGACTGTAGTTAACAGAAGCGCTGTTGGGGTCATGGCAGCAAAGGATATAAACTCCAATAACAGCACTTCAATACTTATGATAGGAAAAAATATCAATGGAAAAGTGACAACACTTCTTGACTGGCGTTCCGCCCTTGCGATTGGGGCTGTTGCAGGCGGCATATTCGGGCTTTTTTCTGTTTTCAGAAAAAGATAGACGCGATGTTATATTGCTACATGGTATCATATGAACCAGTTGCTTAAAGAAATTATACGTATAGCTATCCTTGAGGATATTGGGCATTGTGATATAACATCCACGCTGATCATCCCTGATGATATAAGCGCGAAGGCGCGCATTATCGCAAAAGAAGAATTTGTGCTTGCTGGCATGCCCTTTGTTCAAGATGTTTTCGCCTTTATTGACAATTCAATTGTTATAGAGCCTTTTCTATCTGACGGCATCAGGGTTAATAAAGGCGATATAATAGCAGGCTTGTCAGGCAATGCGAGAAGCCTGCTATCAGGCGAGAGAATAGCATTGAATATGCTCCAGAGGGCATCAGGAATTGCGACCAGGACCAATAAATTTGTCGGGAGAGTAAAAGGACTTGGCGTTAAGATTGCGGACACCCGAAAGACAGTTCCTGGTATGCGTATCATTGAGAAATACGGCGTAAAGATCGGCGGCGGAGTTAATCACAGATTCGGACTTTATGACGGCATATTGATTAAAGACAACCACATAAAGGTTGCTAAAGGCGTTAAAAAAGCGATAGAACTCGCAAAAAAATCACACCATCTTCTAAAGATTGAGGTTGAAGTGAAGAATATTGAAGAGCTTAAGGAAGCCCTGTCTGCCGGAGCAGATGTAATTATGCTTGATAATATGTCCATTGAAGACATGAAAAAGGCAGTTAACATTGTAAAAGGCATGGCAATTCTCGAGGCATCAGGCAATATCCATATTGAAAATGTGAGGGAAGTTGCGGAGACAGGTATTGATATTATATCCATCGGGGAGTTGACGCACTCTGCGCAGGCAGTTGATATAAGCATGAAAATAGATTAATGGCGCATCCGGTATTTTCATGGGTCTATACAAGATGTAGATGTTGGCTCTTTCTCATATTGAGTGGGTAATTCCCTTTAGAAAAGGGGGATGATTAC
>JBBILM010000094.1:0-8112 GCA_037444915.1 Nitrospirota bacterium
CTTCACACGGAAGAGGTCGCAGGTTCAATCCCTGCATCGCCTACCAATAAAATCAGCAATAACCCATTTTTTTTGATTTTCTTGTGGTTTTCGAGTAAAATACTTTCTTCTGTTTGCTGTGTTTATAGTAGTAACCTTTTATGAAATTAGTGTGATAAAGAGGAGGTGTCTGTGGGATATACAACAGGGTTGAAATGCAGAGAATGTGGCAGGGAATATGCTATTGAGCCGATATATGTTTGTGAATTTTGCTTTGGACCATTAGAGGCTGTTTATGACTACAAAAGAATAAAGCGGGTATTAAATATAAAGCGCATAGAAAAAAGGGAAAAGAACCTTTGGCGTTACAAGGAATTACTGCCAATCGACGGCGAACCTCTTGTAGGATTGAATTCAGGATTTACCCCTCTTGTAAAGGCTGAAAACCTTGCGAGGGCTCTCGGGGTGAAAGAATTGTATGTAAAAGATGATACTGTGGCTCATCCAACCCTCTCTTTTAAAGACAGGGTTGTAGCAGTAGCGCTCACAAAGGCAAAGGAATTTGGTTTTGATACGGTTGCATGCGCGTCAACCGGAAATCTTGCTCATTCCGTGTCAGCGCACGGCGCAAAGTCAGGATTTAACAGGTTTGTTTTTATTCCGGCTACCCTGGAAAAAAGCAAGATTGTGGCATCTCTCGTTTATAATCCCAACCTTGTGGCGGTCGATGGAAACTATGACGAGGTCAACAGGCTCTGCAGCGAGATCGCCAATAAATATAAATGGGCATTTGTGAATATAAATATAAGACCGTTTTATGCAGAGGGCTCAAAGACTCAGGGGTTTGAGATTATAGAGCAGTTGGGATGGAAGGCGCCTGATAATGTGGTTGTTCCTTGCGCGAGCGGTTCTCTTTTAACAAAGGTGTGGAAGTCATTCAAGGAATTTAAGGAAATCGGAATTATTAAGGAACTTGAAACAAGAGTTTTTGCAGCACAGGCTACGGGTTGTTCTCCCATATCCATTGCCTTAAAGGAGGGCTCAGACATTATAAGGCCTGTAAAGCCCGACACTATTGCCAAATCACTTGCTATCGGTAATCCTGCCGACGGTTTTTACGCGGCGCAGGTTGTCAGGGAGACCGGCGGCTATGGCGAGGATGTTTCTGACGAGGAGATTATAGACGGCATAAAGCTTCTGGCAAAGACAGAAGGCATTTTTGCCGAGACAGCCGGAGGAGTTACGATAGCGACAGCAAAAAAGTTGATAGAGCAGGGGAAAATAGGAAAGAACGAAACTACGGTTGTCTGCATAACTGGCAACGGACTTAAAACTCAGGAGGCGCTGACAGGGCATACGGCTGATGTGCATTATATTAAGCCTAACCTTGCGGCATTTGAAGAAATACTCAAGAATATGGATTATCAGGGCTGATTAACTTTATATTTATTAATATCAGGAGGTGATAAAATGGCTGTAAAGGTTAGAATTCCGACGCCGCTTCAGAGGATTACACAGGGCAATGAAGAGGTGGAAGGCAAGGCAGGAAGCATTATTGAGCTTATAAATGATCTGGATACAAGGTATCCCGGCATTGCTGACAGGGTGTCAGAGGGCGGCAAGGTCAGAAGATTTGTGAATATTTACGTAAATGAAGAGGATATAAGGTTTTTGCAGGCCGAGCAGACACCAGTAAAAGATGGGGATGAGGTTTCTATTGTTCCAGCGATAGCTGGCGGCGCGTTTATTATGTAGCGTTAAGCAGTAAGCGAAATGACGCATACTGCTTACGCTTGCTGTCTACCCTTATAGAATGGAGGAATTTATGAAAATGCGTGTAAGACTAACTTTTCCGCAGCATCTTATCAAAGAACCCGTAATATTTACCATGGCAAAGAAATTTGATATTATGCCAAATATCAGAAGGGCAAGGGTTACCGATACCGTAGGCGAGATGATTCTTGAACTTGATGGCGACGAGGGGAATATTGAAAAAGGCATACAATCCATCAAGGGTCAGGGCATAGTTGTAGAAATGATAGAGGGAGACGTAATAGAATAAAATTAAGAATTGTAAATTGCGAATTGAGCATTGAGCATTGAGCATTGAGGAATATGGATTTATTTCATCAGATATTATTTAATTCATGATTAATAATTCATAATTTACATAAGCACTGGAGAATTTATGAGTATAGGAGAGTGTAATAGTTCCCGAACGTTTTGGAAGGGAATAGTTGAAGAATATCGCGCATATTTTCCCGTAACTGACAAAACGCCTGTTATAAGTCTTCTTGAAGGCAATACCCCCCTGATAAAGGCTGTAACCCTTCCGCGAAAGCTTGGTATGAACATTGATATTTATTTGAAGTTTGACGGCGCTAATCCGACAGGTTCTTTTAAAGACAGGGGCATGACACTTGCAATCTCAAAGGCCGTGGAATCCGGATCAAGGGCTGTTATATGCGCGTCAACAGGCAATACATCGGCGTCTGCTGCGGCATATGCAGCAAGGGCAGGGATAAAGGCTATAGTTGTAATTCCTGAAGGAAAGATAGCTCTGGGCAAACTTGCACAGGCAATGGTACACGGGGCTTATGTGTTGCAGATAGAAGGCAATTTTGATAAAGCATTGCAAATCGTCAGAGAAGTCGTGGATAAATATCCGATAACGCTTGTTAATTCGATAAATCCCTTCAGAATAGATGGCCAGAAATCAGCAGCTTATGAAGTATGCGATTGCCTTGGCTTTGCCCCTGATTTTCACGCGCTTCCAGTGGGAAATGCTGGCAATATAACCGCATACTGGAAAGGCTACAGGGAATATTTTGACAGCAATAAAATTAATTCCTTGCCTGTAATGTTAGGATTTCAGGCAGCAGGAGCAGCGCCCATAGTCCTCGGTCATCCTGTTGAAAAGCCGGAGACTATCGCAACCGCTATCAGGATAGGCAATCCTGCGAGCTGGAAAACAGCTATTGAAGCAAGGGATGAGTCAGGCGGAAGAATTGAAGCTGTAACAGATGAGGAGATATTGGCAGCATACAGCCTTATAGCCTCATCAGAAGGCATATTCTGTGAGCCTGCGTCCGCAGCCTCTGTAGCAGGCGTAATAAAGCTGCACAAGGAAGGATATTTTAATAATGATAAAGCGAATAAGAAAGTGGTATGCACATTAACAGGCAACGGATTAAAGGATCCTGACGCAGCCTTCAAGGTTTCCGAAGGAACAACTAAAGTCAGGGCAGATTTCAGCGAAGTTGCGGCAGTTATAGAAAAAATACTATGAGACCAGGAAGCAGAAAAAAATATATTGTAATAATCGGAGATGGCATGGCTGACAGGCCTTTGGATGAACTCGACGGGCTGACGCCTCTTAAAAAGGCATTTACTCCGAACATGGACAGTCTTGCTCAGAACGGTATAATAGGCAAGGCGCGCACCATACCTCATGGGTTTCACCCGGGATCGGATGTCGCGAATCTCAGTATTCTTGGATATAATCCGGCAAACTATTACAGCGGCAGGGCGCCCCTCGAGGCCGCAAGCATAGGCGTGCATCTTGATGGAAGTGATGTTGCATACAGATGCAATCTGGTCACCCTTAAATTTGATGAGCACAAAAAGCATATTTACATGGATGACTACAGCAGCGGGCATATAACTACAGAAGAGGCCAAGGAACTGATTGAGAAAATCTCGGGAGAATTAGGAACGAATGAACTGGTCTTTTACCCTGGAGTCAGCTACAGGCATTTGATGGTCTGGAAAAATGGCAATCCAGACATGGAATGCGTACCTCCGCATGATATTTTGGAAAAAGAGATTGCGGACTACCTGCCAGTGGGCGAAAGGGACAACATTATCAGGGACTTGATGAGAAGATCAGTGAATATCCTCGAATCTCATCCAATAAATAAGGAGAGGATAAAGGCCGGTAAAAACCCTGCCAACAGTATATGGCTGTGGGGTCAGGGGAAAAAGCCGTCAATGCCAAGTTATAAGGATAAATATGGATTGGAAGGAGCGCTTGTGTCTGCTGTTGATCTGACAAAGGGGCTCGGTATATACGCAGGCTTTGAAATACTGAATGTGCCGGGGGTTACCGGCTGGCTGGATACAAACTATGAAGGAAAGGCTGAATATGCTTTGAATGCCCTTGACAGAGTTGATTTCGTGTATATTCATGTTGAGGCGCCTGATGAGGCAGGGCATTCAGGAAGCCTCGAGCACAAAATAAAGGCAATAGAGGATTTTGACGCGCGAGTTGTTGGAAACGTAATAAAAGGACTTAAGGAAAGGTTTACGGACTATCGTGTACTGCTTATGCCGGACCATGCCACCCCTGTCAAAGTAAGAACTCATACTGATGAACCTGTTCCGTTTGTCATATACGACAGTCTCAAAAATATGAGCAATAAAGATGTTACATACGATGAATCCATTACAGAGCGGGATGATATTATGGTGTTCAACGAGGGATACAGGCTTATGGATTACTTTATCAAGGAGGATTTGGCTTAATGATTATTGTACAAAAATACGGAGGCACTTCTGTTGCCAATGTGGAGCGAATGAAGGCTGTGGCAGAACGGGTTGCGAGGGCTGCCAATGAAGGCCATAAAGTTGCCGTTGTTGTATCAGCCATGGCTGGAGAAACCGATAAGCTAATAGGTCTCGCGCATCAGATATCTTCAAATCCGAGCGAAAGGGAGATGGATTTGCTCCTGTCCTCAGGTGAAAGGGTTACAAGCGCACTTACGGCAATGGCGATTGAAGAACTGGGACATAAGGCAATGGCTCTTACAGGAAGACAGATGGGTATTGTTACAGACTCTGTTCATACTAAGGCAAAGATAGAAAAAATATCCGCTGAAAGGGCGAAAAAAGCCCTGAAAGATGGATATGTAGTTGTGGTCGCCGGCTTTCAGGGCATTACCGAGGATGAAGATGTAACAACACTTGGAAGGGGCGGTTCTGATTTATCCGCTGTAGCCATTGCCTCTGCTTTGGATGCTGATATGTGCGAGATTTATACGGATGTTGACGGTGTTTATACTGCTGATCCGAGAATAGTTCCTGACGCAAGAAAAATGGAAAAGATTTCTTATGAGGAAATGCTGGAGCTTGCGAGTCTGGGATCTAAGGTGCTGCAAACGAGGTCTGTTGAATTTGCCATGAAATATAATGTGCCTGTGGTTGTCAGATCGAGCTTTAACGATAACCCGGGAACGCTCGTTACCAAGGAGGATGAGGAAATGGAAAAGGTAGTAGTTTCGGGAGTTGCTCATGATAAGAATCAGGCAAAGATAACGGTTATGGGTGTTCCGGATAAGCCTGGGATAGCTGCTAAGCTTTTCAGGGGCATAGCAGATGCGAATATAGTCGTTGACATGATTGTCCAGAACATAAGCAGCGATGGAAAGGCTGCTGATATTTCATTCACAGTGCCAAAGACAGACTGCAAGAAGGCCATGAAACTCACTGAAGATATAGCGAAGGAGCTTGAGGCAAAAGGGGTTGGCGTCAGGGAAGACATCGCGAAGATATCTGTTGTGGGAGTGGGCATGAGGACGCATTCGGGGGTCGCGGCTCAGATGTTTGATACACTGGCGAACCATGGCATCAACATAATGGCGATAAGCACATCAGAAATCAAGGTTTCATGTTTAATAGACGCTAAATATACGGAACTGGCTGTAAGGGTATTGCATGACACCTTTGAACTGGAGAACGCCGCATAACGCTTTGTATATAACGGACTTTACGATAGGACATGGAGTAAAATTATGCGTAATATAGAAATATACGATACAACTCTCAGGGACGGCTCGCAGGCAGAGGATATTTCCTTTTCTGTTGAGGACAAGCTGCGCATTACAGAGAAGCTCGACGAACTTGGCGTGCATTATATAGAAGGCGGCTGGCCTGGCTCTAATCCCAAAGATGCGGAGTATTTCAAAAAGGTCAGGAAACTGCCCCTTTCAAACTCCGTGGTCGTAGCATTTGGCAGTACGCACAGACCAAAACACAGGGTAGAGGATGACCACAATATAAAAACATTAATCGAATCCAGGGCAAAGCTAATAACAATATATGGAAAAACCTGGGATTTTCATGTAAAAGAGGCATTGAAGATATCCCTCGAAGAAAATATAGAATTGATATACAATTCAGTAGCGTATCTTAAAAAGCACACTGGAAAGGTTTTTTTTGATGCCGAACACTTTTTTGACGGATACAAGGATAATCCGGAATTTGCAATAAAATGCCTTCTGACAGCTCAGGAAGCCGGGGCTGACTGCATAATACCCTGTGATACCAATGGCGGCACACTTCCTCATGACGTGGAAAGCATAATGAAAGAAGTGATAAAGGCATTAAATAAGCCTGATTTAAAGGTCAAATCAAAAAATCCAAAGTCAAAAACTCCTGTCGGCATTCACGCGCATAATGATTCTGAATGCGCTGTAGCGAATTCGATAATCGCGGTCAAAAACGGCGCTGTTCAGGTTCAGGGCACTATAAACGGACTTGGCGAGAGATGCGGAAACGCCAACCTCTGCTCGATAATCCCAAATCTGCAGATAAAATCAGGTTTTAAATGCATTAGCGATGAACAACTGCAGAGATTAAGGGATGTATCGAGGTTTGTTAATGAAATATCAAACATCAGGCATTTTAAAAGACAGCCTTTTGTTGGAGACAGCGCATTTGCCCACAAGGGAGGCATCCATGTGAGCGCCATAAGGAAAAGGTCTGAGACATATGAACACATAAAACCCGCCCTTGTCGGCAATTCACAGAGGGTTCTTGTGTCAGACCTTGCCGGAAAGAGCAATGTCCTCAGAAAGGCCGAAGAATTCAATATACATATTAAGGCGGACTCGCCGCAATTGCAGGGCATACTCGATGATTTAAAGGAACTGGAGCATCAGGGTTTTCAGTTTGAGGGCGCGGAAGCGTCTTTCGAACTTCTACTTAAAAAGAGGCTCGGACTTCACAGAAGGTTTTTTGATCTCATAGGCTTCCGGGTAATAGATGAAAAGCGCAAAGAAAAAGAGCCGTCTTACAGTGAGGCTACCATAATGGTCAAGGTTGAAGGGCATATAGAGCATACAGCGGCAACCGGAAACGGGCCTGTAAACGCTCTTGATAACGCACTAAGAAAGGCGCTCGAGAAATTTTATCCGGAACTAAAGAGCGTCAAACTGCATGACTACAAAGTCCGCGTGCTTACTGCAGGAAAAGGCACGTCAGCCAAAGTGCGCGTATTGATAGAATCAGGAGACGATGAAAGCAAATGGGGCACGGTCGGCGTTTCCGAAAACATCATCGAAGCCTCATGGCAGGCATTGGTTGACAGCATAGAATATAAGATGTTGAAAGAGAAGAAGTAATCTTAATCCGAAAAATAGAGATAGAAAGTTGTCATTTCGAGCAAGTGAGCCGAAGCCCTGAGCAAAGCGAAGGGGAGAAATCCTGTCATTTACCTTAAAGATTCCTCATACCCTTCTGGTATTCGGAATGACAAGCAAATCAAGGTGTTACAAGTCTATGTCTATTTTTCGATCGAGATAGGAATCACTATCCCCCACTCCCTTTCAAAGGGCATCTCTGCCTGGTAGAGCCTTTAATGTATCCACACGAAAGCCTGAGATGCAAAATTCAATTGAGCAGACGAGTGAAGGAATCAGGTTGACAATAAGGGCGATATTTCAAAAATTCTTTTTGGTGAATTGCGCAAGGGTGTGATATACTTAAAAAAAGTGCGAGATAATATACCTTCTTGCATAAGGCGGATTACATCCAAGCGAGTATTATTTTTTGTGATAAGCATCACATCCCAAAGTTGCGACATCGGATTACAATAGAAATTAGGGAAAGCAGTTCTTGCGTTAGCAGGACAAAAGGCTCAGCAATTTTTATACGCGGTAAAGCAGGGTCTGAGTAATAAGCAGCAAGTGGAAAGTCTTCATGAGTATATCGAAGGTCTTTCGCAGCAGGAGGTACAAAATGAGGAAATCTTTAGCTCTTTCGTTAATTGTGTCGGTTTTATTAATCTTTGGTTTTTCGAGTTACGCAGAGGCGCTAAATGCCCCATCTAATCTGGCGGCAACAGCCATGTCAAGC
>JBBILM010000095.1:0-6775 GCA_037444915.1 Nitrospirota bacterium
TTCCCCCTTAACAAAGGGGGAAACAGGGGGTTGTTTCCCTTTATTAAGGGGGAATTAAAAAGGATTACCCATTTTAAAGTGATAAAGAACCAATTAAGTGGAAGGGTGAAATTTTGTACTATAAAGGCCTGACAAGTTACCGACCGTACATACTGTTTGTTTTAATGGCAGCCACAATTGTTCTTACATTAAGCGCTTTATTCACCTACAGAAATTCCATAAATGCGACTGAAGATTTTCTGGGACTTCAGGCAAGAGGAATTGCCATCAGCATAGAGGCGTCTCTTTATCAAAGCATGATTAATAAGCAGAATATATTGCAGAAAATATTATCTGAAGGGCTGCAGGAGGGAATTGCGTATATTTCCATCTACGATAAAAAAGGCCTAATCTTGCTTCACTCAAATGAAAACCTTATCGGTAAAACAATCCAGGATGAAGTCATAGAAACGGTTGGCAAGACAGGCGACGCCTTTTATGGATATGTGACTCTCGGCACTGGCGAGCGTGTTTTTATTTTGGATATGCCTGTGCAAGCCTGGAGGCCTGATGTTATAGGCGAAGGGTTTTTGCATCCTGATTCAGGGATTAAAACAACTGATATGATTATGCGGCTCGCACTGCATACTTATCCCGCTGAAAAAATTATACGGCAGGCTAATATTCAAATATCGAGCATGTTTGTGAGCGTTATTTTGCTCTGGATTACAGGGTATTTTTTTATCAGGGCATCAAGGAGGTCTGAGGAATTAACGAGGTTAATGGGGGAGAGGGAAAGACTCGCGATTATAGGTGAAATGGCCTCTGTCCTTGCCCATGAAATCAGAAATCCGCTGGGAAGCATTAAAGGTTTTGCCCAATATCTAAGGGAGCAGGGGGGTATGCGTTCAACGGACAGCGAGCCTCTGGATATAATAATATCCGAATCAAGGAGGCTTGAACTCTTGACTGAAGATCTTCTGTTGTACGCTAAACCTGTGGAACTGAAGGTTTCCGAGTTTGATTTATGGAAAACAATAGATGAGACAGTGAAAACCGCGGAGCATTTATTTATTGGCAAAAAAGACATAAAGATAAGCGTGCGGATGCCTGAAGGCCTAATGATAGTTTCTGACAGGGACAAGGTTAAGCAGATATTGCTGAATCTTATTCAAAACTCGGTCGACGCAATTGAAGGAGCAGGCAATGTAGAAATAAAAGCCGAACTCTTAAACGAAAGGTTTATTATTAATATTAAAGATACAGGAACCGGAATGAGCCCTGATATAAAGGAAAAGGCTTTCAAACCATTCTTTACCACAAAGACAAAGGGAACAGGACTGGGACTTGCTATTGTTGATAAACTTTTACAGGCCATTGGCGGTACAATAGTGGTAGACAGCGATGCGGTAAAAGGAACGATTTTCAGGGTAAATTTGCCTATGGTTTTGTTCGGGCATAAATGAGGGTAGGTTTTTAGGGCTAAGTTAATGTCAAAGAAAAACTTCAGAATATTGATAATTGATGACGAAAAGTCTTTTCTGCTCCTTTTGACAAAGATACTGAAGGATGCGGGTTATACAGTTCAAAGCACTGCGGAGCCGGAGGACGCAATCAATATTGTCGACTCATTTGCGCCGAATCTCGTAATCACTGACCTGAAAATGCCCAAGATAGACGGGATTACTCTTATGGAGAGGATAAAGGAAAGGTTTCCTGAAGTTGATTTTATCATGATTACAGCTTTTGCAACTGTCGATACCGCTGTTACAGCCATGAAAAAGGGCGCTGTTGATTACATAACCAAGCCTCTTAAAGACCCGGAAGAACTGAGGATAGCAGTATCAAAAATATATGACAGGCAGAGGCTTTTAATAGAGAACAGGCTTCTTAAATCCGAGGCAATAAGGGATATCCCGCCAGTCGATACAATATTTCTCGGCATGGAGAATGTTCTCAGGGAGATTTACGATGTTGCTGATACGGATTCCACGGTTATCATATACGGGGAAACCGGAACCGGAAAGACTCTGATTGCAAAGGTTGTTCACCATCTGAGTCAGAGACCTGGGTTGTTTGTTGAGATAAATTGCGCGGCTATTCCTGACAATCTTTTGGAATCAGAACTTTTTGGCTATGAAAAGGGCGCCTTTACAGGGGCTTTATCCCAGAAAAAGGGGAAGTTTGAACTGGCTATTGATGGAACAATATTTCTTGATGAGATTGCGGAAATGGCACCGGCTCTTCAGGCTAAACTCCTTAAGGTGCTTCAGGACAGATCATTTGAGAGACTCGGCTCGTTAATTACACTCTATAGCAATGCGCGCGTTATAGCGGCAACAAATAAAGACCTGAAATTGCTTATGGAGGAAAATAAGTTCAGACATGATCTGTTTTACCGCCTCAATGTATTTCCAATTCATATTCCGCCGTTAAGGGAGAGAAAGGAACATATTGCGCTTATTTCAGATTATCTGATTAATACTATTTCTGCCCGACTTGGCAAAGAGGTGAAAGCCCTTGATGAAGACGCATTGAATAAGTTGTTGTCTTACAACTGGCCCGGAAATATAAGGGAACTCGAAAATGTGATCGAAAGAAGCATTATTGTGAGCAGGGGAAAATACCTGCTTCTTCCTGATTTTGAAACTAACAAGACCTCAGTTAGTGAAGACAGGGAGATTTCTATGGACATTAAGGATATTGAAAAAACAGCTATTGAAAACGCGCTGTTAAAAGCAGGTGGAAACAGGAAAAAGACAGCCGATATATTAGGAATTTCGCTTAGGGCATTGCAGTATAAAATAAAGGAATACGGATTGTAGTTTGGCTTTAACTTAAACTCCCAAACTTTTTTTAGTCGAGGCTTACGCATGCAAATATTGCATCTCAGATGCAATATTTGCGCTTCAATAGCAAAGAGGAAGAACCTTATAAATTATGATAATCTCATAAAAACAAGGACTTATACTTATTGAAGGAGTTGGCATTACTTTTGCAATTAACAATGTACGATATAAAAAACAGAAGGAGGTGAACAGAGTGAAAAAGGTTATAGGTATAGTATTGGCGCTTTCCCTTGTGGTTGTTGCTGCGAGTGCGATGGCATTTGGTCCTGGACAAGGCATGGGATTGGGTATGGGATTTGGCGGCGATTGCGGCTGCGGTATAGGTGAAAACTTAACTCCTGAGCAGGCAAAAAAATACACCACAGTTCAAAATGAGATATTGCCTCTCAGACAAAAAATGATCCAGCTCAGAACCGAATTGATGAATCTTCGCGCACAGCCCCAGACTGATTGGAAGGCAATCGCTGACAAGCAGAAAGAGATGGTTGACGTTAGGATAGAGATTCAGAAAAAGGCAGGAAAGTCTGATGTTACTGGTTATGGCCCGGGTTTTTGCGGTGAAGGCAGAGGCATGAGAGCAGCCAAGATGGGAAGAATGGGCATATAGCACATAGTATTAATTAAAACAATGAAAGCGGGGCAATCCTTTTAAAAGGATTGCTTCGCTTCAGCTTGAAATGCAATGAATAACAAACAAAAGATGACTATGAGGATTGTGGTATTAGCGGCTTGTCTGTTTTTTTTCAACCTCTCTTCTGCTTTTGCAGTTTCTGACATTACAGAGAGATATGATGAGAATACAGAGATAACTATCCGTGGAGAATTGACTCAAATAGTACGCGCTGCAAGGGGGCCTCTGATTGTAATGCTCCAGTCGGGTGCGAAAGCCTATAATGTTGTAATTGCCCCGGTTTGGTACCTGACCCAGGAAAACATGACCTTCAGCAAGGGAGATGTAGTTGAGGCTAAGGGATCAAAGTATTTTGCCAAAGACGGAAACTTATATATTATAAGCAAGGAGATTAAGAATATATCAAAAGGCACTCATATAGTATTAAGGGACTCTCACTGCAGGCCTTTGTGGAATAGACAAAGGATGCATAACAGGCAGACCCCCTGATATTTAAAACAAACCCACCTTTTTACCCACATTGTGTTCGCAAATCCAAAGAAGAAAATCTATTAAAAAAAATTATGCCTATGTTAAACTAAATAATAGGTGAATTTAATAAATATCACAGTCAGCTCAGGCCAACAATAGGCAGAGAGCCTTAGACGGGGATTTGTTAAAATAACATAGCATGTTTAAATTCAAATCCATTGTAACAAAATTCTTGTTCATAGGCGGCATGATGCTCGCCTTAATCAGCCTTTATACCTACGCAAACTTCGCATTTACCAGACATATCAGGGGCGAAAGCACGCAAATAAACCTCGCAGGCAAGCAGCGAACCCTTCTTGTCAGCATTACATTTCATATCCACAGGATGCTTGATTTGCCTTCCTATTCTGATAATGAAAAGGATGTGCATATAAAAATATCTAAAGAAAAAATGGATGAGTATGAATCAGTGCTTCTTGGGCTGAGGGATGGAAATGAAAAGCTCGGCCTTAAACCGGTTTTTAAACATAATAAAGAATCGATTTCAAGACTTGATGAATTAATTGAGTTGTGGAATGTAAAACAGAAACCGACCCTGAACAACATACTCGATCTGCCGCATGAAAGAAAAAATGAATCATGCGCAATATGCCATGAAGCTATTTATGACAACCTGCCGAAGATGCAGGCCTTTGTGGATTCTCTCGAAAAGCACTTTAATAAAGAGATAAGCGATTTTGACAAGTTCAGATTGTATTCCATGGTGTTTTCCGGATTCCTGGTGCTGTTTATAATATTATTTATCAGACACAGCATTATCGAACCTGTATTAAAACTTAAGTCGGCTGTTAAAGAAATAGAAGACGGAAAATTTGGTGTGACTATAGACCTTAATATGCATGACGAGATAGGTCAGCTCGGGAGCAGTTTCAGCCAGATGTCACAAACTATTGAGAAAAGTTTTGACGAGGTAATACGCAAGAAAGAAGAGGTCGCGGTATTAAACAGGGTTGCCGAGGTGGCGAGCAAAAGCCTTAAGGTAACAGACATACTTAATAATTCTTTGGATGTGATACTCGGTCTTGAGACATTGCGTCTCGAGAAAAAAGGGGCTATATTTTTGCATGATGAAGCTGCAAAGAGTCAAAGACTTATCGTGTCGCGCAATTATACCGATGAACAGGCAAGGCTTTGCGCATCAGTGCCGGATGGAAAGTGCCTTTGCGGAACCGTGGCCGAAACAAGGGAAATTGTAGTATCAGAAAGCTGTTTTGATGACCATAGACACGCGCATAAATATGATGGCATGAAGGAACATAGCCACATAGTTATTCCCATGACAGCCGGTGATAAACTTCTCGGAACAATCTGTCTTTACATAGCGGAAAATGAGAAGCTGTCTGAGAGAGATGTGGCATTGTGTAAATCCATGGCAGATATTATTTCTGTTTCTGTTCAGAATGCCCTCAACTTTGAGTCATTGCAGAGGCATGGCCGCGAGATGCTGTCACTCGCTGACGCATCTAATATAGTCCTTGCTGACGCGATAAGCGCTGCTTCGCTTTATGAGACTATATGCGATATATTAGTCAGAAATTTCGGCTTGAAAATGGCATGGATTGGACTCGTTAACGAGGAATTTAATAGCATCAAACCCGTTGCACACGCTGGATTTGAGGACGGCTACTTATCATACGTGGATACAAAGTTTAATGATTCATCCACTGATATGGGGCCAACAGGCGGCGCAATAACAAAAAAATATTTGCTCGAGATAAATGACATTGCTAATGATCCGCGATACCTGAAATGGAGGGATGAGGCATTAAAAAGAGGCTACAGGTCTCTAATGGTTTTACCCATGCTGTCCTCTGAGGGGGTCGTAATGAGCGTACTTAGTCTATACAGCAACGAGCCGTTTTTCTTTACCAAAGAAAGGGTTAGGCTGTTTCAGGTTTTTGCGAATCAGGCAGCGTCTGTTATTGAGAACAGGTGGCTTGTTGACGGACTGGAGGACAACGTAAAGAGAAGGACCAAGGAACTTGAGCAGGCGCTCCAGATTGCGGAAGCTGCAAACAAGGCCAAGTCAGAGTTCCTTGCAAACATGTCTCATGAACTCAGGACACCGTTAAACGCTGTGATAGGCTTTTCAGAGATAATAAAGGACGAAATGGTTGGAGAGGTCAATGAGAAACAGAAGGAATATTTAAGTGATATTGTTTACAGCGGAACCCAGTTGTTGACCCTTATCAATGACATACTTGATTTGTCGAGCGCTGAATCTGAGAAGATGGAGCTCGATATAAGCAGATTCCGCATATCAAATGTCTTACAGGCATCAATTAATATGTTCAAGGAAAAAGCTATGAAGCACTCACTGAAACTGAATATGGAAATCGAGCCTGACGCTGATATAGAGATAGAAGCAGATGAGAGAAAGCTTAAACAGGTAACAGTGAATCTCCTCAGCAATGCATTAAAGTTTACGCCAGATGGTGGCGATATATTAATAAGGGCTCGTAAAATTGATGCCACGGGAAGTGTTCATATGAATTCTGAAGCCGGTGATTCTTTCGATGCTGAGGAAGGATGGTTTTTAGAGGTCTCAATAGAGGATACAGGCATAGGAATTAAATCCGAAGATATGGATAAGCTTTTTCAGCCTTTTGTCAGACTTGAATCCGCTTATAATAAAAAGTATAAAGGAGCAGGACTCGGACTTTCTCTGTCTAAGAGCATGATAGAAATGCATGGAGGCAATATTTGGGCAGAGAGCGAGTTTGGCAAGGGTAGCAGCTTTACATTCAGGATACCTGCTAAACAGAGACAATCCCAGCTTTTTAAG
>JBBILM010000095.1:6785-8014 GCA_037444915.1 Nitrospirota bacterium
ATGACAGGCAACGACAAAATAAAGATATTAGTAGTGGAGGACACTCCGCTTAATATGAAGCTCTTTTCAGAGCTGTTGAAAATAGCCGGCTATGAGGTGCTGGAGGCCGAGGATGCGGAAAAAGGATTAGTGATTGCAAGAGAGCAGGCACCTTCTTTGATATTGATGGATATTCAGTTGCCGGGAATGGATGGCATCACAGCCGCAAAAATGCTAAAAAACGATGAAAAAACCAAGGAAATCAAGATAATTGCGCTCACATCCTTTGCAATGAGAGGGGATAGGGAGCGCATTTTGAAGGAAGGATTTGACGGCTATATATCCAAGCCGATTGATTATAAGAAGTTCATCGGGGACTTGAAGCAGTTCCTGAATTGATGGAGGAATTTTGTGATTAAAAAACCCGAAATTCTGTGTGTTGATGACGAGGCTATAAACCTCAAACTTTTTGAGGCCCTGCTTAACCCAATGGGTTATGAAGTTATTACAGCCGCAAACGGGCAGGAGGCGCTGAAAAAGATTAAAGATAATAAGGTTGATATAATCCTTCTGGATGTTATGATGCCCGGAATGAGCGGTTTTGATGTTTGCAGGCAAATAAAAGAAGATGACAAGTATAGACATATTCCTATTGTAATGGTTACCGCATTGTCTTCGAAGCAGGACAGGATTAAGGGTATCGAGGCAGGGGCAGATGACTTTTTATCAAAGCCTATTGATAAAGGCGAACTTTTTGCGAGAATCAAAATGATTGTTAAAATGAAGGAGCTTAATGACCGGCTCGGTCAGGCATATACTAACATTATCAGCTTGACGAGTTCAGGTGAAAGCGTGATAAAGACATTTGATCCTGTCACATTTGATTTTATTTCTACGATCGACTCGGTTATAAATCAAATCATAAGACATCAGTCCGACGCGATTGACAGGCCGAAACTTGTTATAGTCGGCATGCTTGCAGATGAGTACAACTGGAAGTGGTATCAATATGAATCAGTGTTTAATCAGCTTAACAGGACATTGCTTAAAATTGATCTCCAAATTGACCTTAAAATACCGGAAACCGGCAGGCCGAAGATTACCTTTTACAATGACAATGATATTCAGGAAAAAGGGCCTGTAAAACTGATGAAGAAACTTGATTCAATGTATATATCTGTTTCAAATATGGTTTGCTATCTGAGCAGCGACCTTTGCATAATCGCCCTCAATTATGGCAGAGCAATAAC
>JBBILM010000096.1:0-7951 GCA_037444915.1 Nitrospirota bacterium
GCCACTATAATCATGTGAGGCGATTGCATTTTTTTGTGTCAATTGTCAGAGGCTGTCAGGGTTTAATTTCGAATATGAAGTCTATTTCTATGGATGCATTAAGGGGCAGCACATAGGCGCCTATGGCAGCGCGAGCGTGCCTGCCAGACTCACCGAATATTTGCGTTAAAAGCTCTGATGCCGCATTTAACACATTAGGCTGCTCCGTAAAATCCTGAGCCGAGGCAACATAACCGTTTATTTTAACGCAGCGTTTAATTTTACTCAGATCTCCGAGAAATGTCTTTAGCACTGACAAGGCGTTTATAACAACCTGTTTTGAGTCCTCCTGCGCCTCATGCAATGACACTGCTTCACCGACTCTTCCGGTCCTCTGCAATTTACCGTTCTTCAAGGGCAGTATTCCGCTTAGAAATACAAGGTTTTCGGTCTGAACGCATGGCACATAGGAACCGAGGGGTTGAGGTGATTCGGGTAATTCTATGCCTAATTCTTTAAGTTTCTCTTCAAGGTTCATTATATTATTTCCTCCGCCTATAAGTGTATTTTTTATTATAGTATTATTCCGTTCTTATATGAGTATGAATCGGTTGTTTGCACATGGGACAGATATTGATCTTTTCGAGCTTGTTTAAGTATTCAAGTACAGTAGCTACAAAAGTGGCATGACTCCATGTAAGTGGAGATACGGAAAGAGGCTGGGCTGTAAACGGATTAACCTGCTCTGCGAGAATACCTGACGGGAAAGCCCGTGAAGCTACCCATTCAAGAATAGGAATTGTCTTCTTAAGGTCTTCAAGGTTTCCGTCCCTTGCGATATACCATTGGGCAAGCCATAGAGTGCATATAATCCAAGGATTTCCAGGAACGTTGTTATAGTCATCAGTCACTGTGTGATAACGGTCTTCTTTGTATCTTGCTATGCCGCCAACGCTGGTTTTCACCCATAACTGATTTTTTATGGCATTCATCGTATTTATGACTTTTTCGTCATCTGGATCGAATACTCCAAAATAAAAAGGGGCGTATATACTTGCATCAACGGTTGCGTCTATCCATGTTCCCTGTAATCCCCGGAATTCCTTAACGCCTGTAGCGTACTGGCTGATCCCATGATTTTTATCCCTTATTCCGCTTATTAGAAAATATCTGTTTTTTTGTAGTGTATTATCGCCTTTTCGTCAGGATCATAGTAGGCTGTATCACCGGCAGCCGATTCAAGAATGCGGAAATCGTGATGAAAAAAACGCGAATGTCCCTTTGTCTGCTGGACAAGTTTTTTACCTGAATCTTTTTTATGAAAATATTTTCCTTGTAATCGACTAAGTCGTTGCAGTGAAGAATTAGTTCAAGCTTGTCATGCAGGGCAGTGACATGCGTCATAAGGCTTTCTTCAGCATATTCAATATTTAACTTCCAGTCATCTTTATTTATCCAGCTCAGGACATTGTCTGTCCAGATTCCGAATCTGAATTTGTTTCCGCCTGAATGGTTCTCCTTGCCCGCGTAAGGATAATAAATATCTCTCAGGCAATAATTCTGGTCAAATGCAATTAGCAGGCTGCCGTTTCCTATTGGTATATCTCGGGGCAAATGAACCTCTGTTGTTTAAAGGGTATTTAAAAATGCAATGATATTCTGCACATCCTCATCAGGCAGATATGAGAAAGAAGGCATATCTCTAAACGGATTTCTTATCTGTTCAGCTATATTTTCGGGTGTCGGGGGTTTTTTGCTGACCGGAAGTAAAGGGTTTTTCATAATGTCTTTATGTCCTGGACCAACTCCGCGTTCCGTGCTGTAAGCTTCATGGCAGAAATAGCATTTAGACTCAAACAGCTCTTTTCCTTTCCTGATGCTTTCAGTGTCGGTCTTGACAGTCAGCGTATCTACGGTGACAATTTTTTCGACAGGAGTTTCAATGCCTAATTTGGTTATGAGTAAATAGTAACCGCTGGAAGTCGCTATCATGCCTAACGAAATCAATCCTATTAAAATACCGATTGTTTTTACCTGACCGTAAAACTGCCTGTAAATCCTGATAAAGGAGATCTTTAGTCCGATGAGCAGTATAACCGTAATTGCGAATATACTGTGAAAAGTCGCCCTGGGAGTGGGCTCTGCCTTTGTGCTTATAATAAACTCCAGACAATAATAGGTTATGATTAAAAAAAGGATAATATAGATAAGGCCGTTAAATTTATGAATTCTTTTGAGTCTCCCTACGTCATATTTCTTTTCCGGCCTGCCGAATATTTCAAACATGGTGAACATCGCAAGCAGCACAAGCAATAACAGACCTGCAGACAATAATGACTTAAAAAGAAAAGTTGGCATTGTATCTCCCTTATTAACAGAGGGGAGGATTGCTTCTCCCCTCTGTCTTTTAGTGTTAATAGCCTGGCGCTTTTTTTACAGGAGCTTTCAGGGTATTAATATAAGCAACTATATCCTTCATCTGGTCTGATTTGGGATCAATAGCTTTTCCCTTATTGGCGTTTTCGATGCAGAAATTTACTGCCTCCTCAAGACTCTTCTGTGTCTTGCCCATGATCTTAAATTCTTTCTTCATAGAGGCATTTTCCAAGCCCTTTCCATCAGGGTGGCAGGCGCCGCATGATTTTGCTCCGCCGGCAAACTTTGGATCATTAAATAAAGCCTTTCCCCTTTCCTCTGGAAGATGCTTGGCTGCGAAAGCAAACGAATAAGTAAGCATAACAGCGATAGCAGCGATCATGACAATTCTTAAACTCTTCATTTTCAATCACCTCCTTTTTAATTTTGATTTGCTTTAGCCTGTGAATCCTGAAACTCAAGATTAAACAGGTCGCAGAAACATGAAATTAATTTCATTTTTATTAATAGTTTAGTTATGACGCAAATACTCGATTGCCTGTTTAATTCTAATTATACTAAAAGAAATGTTGGATTGCAAATTTAGATTGTATTTAGAAGACTGTTGATTTCAATATGAACCGAAAAAAGTATTTAATACTGCTATTGAATAAGCATAGTCGATGAAAAGGCTTTGTTTGCAATGCAATGCCCTAATCTCTTATTTCATATTTTACTGTAGTTTGCACGCGAGGATCAGGGCATTGCGGTAGATAACTATTTTAAACCCAAAACATCCTGCATATCATAAAGACCCGGAGTCCTGCCTGTAATCCATGCAGCGGCCTTTAAAGCGCCTCTCGCAAATGTGTCCCTGCTGGATGCTTTATGGGTTATCTCTATTCTTTCTCCAAGCCCGCCAAATAAAACCGTATGCTCTCCCACGATATCTCCGGCCCTTACGGTTTGAATGCCTATCTCTTTTTTTGTCCTTTCCCCAATCAGGCCTTTTCTCGCGTAAACAGCAACATCATCCAAATCACGGTTAACAACATCAGCGATAACCTGAGCCATTTTCATTGCGGTACCGCTTGGCGCGTCTTTTTTTAGTCTGTGGTGCGCTTCTACAATCTCTATGTCATATTCATCTCCAACAACTCTTGCTATGTCCTGCAAAACCTTCAGGAGCAGATTGACTCCAACGCTCATATTGGGGGCAAGAACGATTGGTATGTCTTTTGCGAGAGTCTTTATTGGCTCTAATTCTTCCTTCGAAAATCCGGTAGTGCCAATTACCATGGCTTTTTTTCTTTCAGCCGCAAGCTTCACATGCTGAAGGGTTGAATTTATAGAGGTAAAATCAATTATTACATCGGTATCGCCTATAATATTTTCGAGTGCGTCACTCAGCTTGATGCCATTTTCACCTATGCCTACAATCGCACCTATATCCTTGCCTATCGCTTCATGCCCTTTTTTTTCGGTTGCGCCTGATAGCTTCAAGTTTTGATATTCTTTTGACAATGAAGTAATCCTGCTGCCCATTCTTCCTGTTGCCCCGGTAACAATAATATTTGTCATAAATAAACCTCCCTTAAATGAAATTACCCTGTTTTTGATTTATTATCACTATTTAGTATCTCGCCTTCCTCAATCTTTTCACTTGGAACTTTATAATCCTCAGATGCCCATTTGCCAAGGTCAATGAGCTTGCACCTTTCTGAGCAGAATGGCCTCAAAGGGTTTTCTTCCCACGTGGTCTTTTTTTTGCATATAGGGCATGAAATCTGCATATAACTCAATATAAAGCTTAACTAATAAAACTTGATCTTATCCTTGATGCTGTTCGTGGCATGTATATTACCATCTTCATCGATTATAACTCCATCAAGTCCATTTTCTTTTAGTATCTCCATTCCCTTCTGAAGGCCGGCTATGAATATACCTGTTGCAAATGCATCTGTCAATACGCAGTCCTTCGTTATTATGCTCACGCTCTGCAAACCTTTTGCAGGATAGCCTGTCCACGGATTAAGCAAATGATGATATCTTACGCCATCCTGTTCAAAGAACCTTTCGTAATCTCCGGACGTTGAAATCGACATGTCTGAAAGTTCAATAGAGGCAATAATCTCATTAGCCCCATTATTTTTACCGTTATTTTTACCGGGATTTTCAGCAGCCATAGGATTTTGTATGCCTATCCGCCATGACTCATTATCAGTTTTTTTCCCAAAGGTTTTTATATCTCCGGCAATGGCGACAATTCCGGCCTTAATGCCGTGATTTTTTAATATATCCGCTGCCCTGTCAGCAGCATAACCCTTTAATATCCCCCCTAAATTAATCTGTAATCCTCTTTTTTTGAATGATACTTCGGCTTTGTCCTGATCTATGTAAATGTGCTTATAACCAACGGACTTTAGTTTTTCTTCAATAGCTTCCTTGTCAGGGATTGTCTTCTCTTTAAAATCCCATAATTGTATTACAGGCGACATGGTGATATCAAAAGAGCCGCCTGTTTTGTCCGATACATAAATTGCCTTGCTGATTATTTCGATTGTTTCTCTGGATACCTTCACAGGTTTCTCTGACGCGAATTTATTAATCATTGATATTTCGCTGTCATCTGAATAGAAATTCAGCATTTTTTCGAGCCTGTCGAGTTCTTTGAATGCATTTGCGACTGCTTCTTCTGCTTTTGCCTTGGACTCGGAAGACACTGTGATAGACACTATCGTGTACATCGAGGAGCGGGTTTCCTTATAGAGGTTATCTTTGGGAGGAGAACAGGACAGAAGTATGAGCAGCAGAAGTGCAGCGAAGCATAGCGGTTGAGCATTCCTGAGCGAACAAGAAATTCTATTCCGTCCATGCGCTGCTATGCTGCCCTGTTTCTCAGTTGCTCTATCCATATATTTTTTTTGCTAAAAACTGTCCTGTATATGATTCTTTAATTTCGGCGATTTCTTCAGGCGTGCCGGTGGCAATGATCCTGCCTCCCTTATCCCCTCCTTCAGGTCCAAGGTCAATTACATAGTCAGCGCACTTAATCACATCAATGTCATGTTCAATAACAATTACCGTGTTGCCCATATCTACCAACCTGTTGATGACATTAAGCAGCCTTTGTATATCTATAAAATGGAGTCCGGTAGTCGGCTCTTCCAGAATATATAGGGTATTTCCAGATGCCTTTTTACCCAACTCCTTAGACAGTCTGAGCCTCTGTGCCTCTCCACCTGAAAGTGTTGTAGCTGACTGCCCCAATTTCAAATAACCCATCCCGATATCATGGAGCATTTCAAGCCTTTGCCTTAACGGAGGGACTGGCGCAAAGAATTCAAGGGCCTCTGAGACGGTCATCTCGAGCACATCTGCTATGTTTTTTCCTTTGTAGAATATATCGAGGGTTTCTTTATTGTATCTTTTGCCTTTACATACATCGCACATAACATAAGCGTCGGGTAGAAAATGCATCTCTATTTTTTTTATGCCGTCTCCCTGACATGCCTCGCATCTGCCGCCTGATACATTAAAGCTGAATCTTGATGGGCTGAAACCCCTCACGCGCGAATCCTGAAGTTGAGAAAAGAGTGCACGTATGAATGTGAATATGCCTGAGTATGTGGCTGGGTTTGATCTGGGGGTTCTACCGAGCGGTGATTGGTCTATGCATATCACCTTGTCAATGTTCTCAATGCCTTCAATGTCAGAGTGCCGTCCTGCGTGGAGTTTGGCCTTGTATAGATGCTGACCAAGTCTTTTATACAATATATCAAAAATCAAGGTGCTTTTCCCTGAACCTGAAACCCCTGTTACGCATAAAAAAACACCAAGCGGAATAGAAACATTTATTTTTTTTAGATTGTGCTCTGCAGCGCCCGTAATTTTTAAGAAATTCCTTGATTTTCTTCGCGCGGATGGTTTTGGAATAATGGATTGACCGCTCAGGTAGCTGCCAGTAAGAGAGGATTTGTTAAAAACTATATCCATAGGTGAGCCGCTGGCAGTAATCCATCCTCCATTAATACCAGCGCCCGGACCCATATCAATTACCAAATCCGCGCTTCTAATAGTATCTTCGTCGTGCTCTACGATTATAACAGTATTTCCAGCTTCCTTTATTTTGAACAGATTTTCAAGAAGCCTTCTGCAATCCCTTGGATGCAGCCCTATGCTGGGCTCATCAAGGACATAAAGAACGCCTGTAAGAGATGAACCTATTTGGGTAGCCAGCCTTATTCTCTGAGCCTCTCCACCAGAAAGTGACAGTGACGGCCTGTCAATTGTCAGATACCCGAGTCCAACATTCTCAAGAAACATGAGCCTGTCCTTTATCTCTTTTATAACCCTTTTTGATATTAGTGCCTCTCTTTCAGATAGCTTAAGGTTGTCAATTAATATCATTGCATCAGCAACTGAAACCCTGCATAGCTCGCCGATGTTAACCCCCTCTCTCTGAAATCCGGGATTTAAGAAAATTTTTACGCTTAATGCCTCTTTCCTTAGCCTTAAGCCATTGCATTCGGAGCATTGCCGGAAAGTTGATGTCTCTTCCGGAATTAAAGGTGATTTGACTAATTCAGGAGTTTGTAATGTGAAATCATCGCTCAAACCCTCAAATCCGAGGCCTTTGCAAGCAGGGCAGGCGCCATACCGGCTGTTAAAGGAGAAAAGCCGGGGCTCTATTTCAGGGTAACTCAGGCCACAGGAAGGGCAGGCCAAAATCCTGCTGAAAAGTATATCCCGGTCTTCATCAATAAGGTTGATAATTACCGTATCCGCATATTTAAGCGCGTTGTCTATTGCCTGTTTTATCTGCCTTTCAATCGCGTGCTTAATAATAAATCGGTCAATAACAATCTCTATTGTATGGCGCTGCTGTTTTTTTAGTGTTATATCCTGTGTTAAATCCATCATTTGCCCGTCTATTCTTGCCCTTACAAATCCATCCATCCTCATCTGCTGAAGTTCCTTCTTGTATTCACCTTTTTTATCCCTTACAAGAGGCGCGAGGACCTGAATGCGGGTGCCCAAAGGCAGGTCTGATACAGCCCTGATAATATTATGGATATCCTGAGTGGAAATGGATGAGCCGCATTTGTAGCAATACGGAGTGCCTATCCTGGTATAAAGCACCCTCAGGTAGTCGTATATCTCGGTCATTGTGCCGACAGTGGAACGAGGACTTTTAGTAACAGTCTTTTGGTCAATAGCTATGGAGGGCGAAAGTCCATCAATGTAGTCAACATCAGGCTTTTGCATTTGCTGAAGAAACTGTCTCGCATACACGGACAGGCTCTCAACATATCTTCGCTGTCCCTCCGCATAAATCGTGTCCATGGCGAGAGACGATTTTCCGGAACCTGAAGGGCCTGTAATAACAGTTATTTTCTCTCTCGGAATTGTTATGTCTATGTTTTTAAGGTTATGCTCTCTGGCGCCCTTAATTATTATAAAATCCTGCATAATTGAAACTCCTGAATTTTTAATATAACTGAAACAGCAAAAAAATTGCAGGGATTGATGATAATGGCAAGATACAAGCAATCATTGAAAGTGCGCTTTTTGAGTAAATGTAATGTTTGATGCTAAAATGACCTTTATGAATACA
>JBBILM010000097.1:0-7938 GCA_037444915.1 Nitrospirota bacterium
CATGTCTATCAGGAGAAGCGCATTACAGTATAAAATACCTTATACTACTACAATCTCAGGCGCAAAGGCAGTGGTGATGGCCATAGATATGCTGTTAAAGAAGGAATTGAGCATTAAATCCATACAGGAATACAATAAAGCAAGTGAATAGTGAATAGTGAACAGTGAATAGTGAAAAAAATCTTTTGACTAAATACTATTCACTAACGACTATTCACTAAAAAAGAAGGAGGTTTTTTATGGAATCGATTAAACGTATTGGAATTATTACAAGCGGCGGCGATTGCGGGGGACTTAACGCAGTTATTAAAGGGGTGTCCAGAAATGCCTTTTCACTCGGCATTGAAACGGTCGTAATACCTAATGGATATGCGGGTCTTTATAATCTCGTTGACCTTGACAATGTTGTTTTTCTTAATGCCGAAAGGGTGAGTAAAATTGAGGCCTCTCTTGCTGGCTCTGAGGCCGGCCATTCAAGGGTGAAGATCAGCAAAATAGCTGACCCTAATAAATATGAGAGGATTAAGGAAGGACTGAAAAAATTTGGCATCGACGCATTGATAATAAGCGGAGGAGATGATACGGGAAGCGTTGTTGTTGACCTTTCGTCTCAGGGGATTCCCTGTATTCATGTTCCCAAGACCATGGACCTTGACCTGCAATCCTACAGTGTAGGAGGCGATTCAGCGATAAACAGGATAGCCACGTTTACGAGGGATCTGAAAACAACGGGCTTGAGCCATAACCGCGTAATGGTTATAGAGGTCTTTGGAAGATACGTCGGACACACGGCTTTTCGGGGCGGTGTTGGAGCAGAAGCCGATTGCATACTGATACCGGAAATACCTGTGGACTTTGACGTTGTTTATGAGCATATGAAAAAAACGTATATTGGCAGAGTGGAGCGAAGCGATGTCAAGGCAGGAACATATATGATCGTGGTTGCTGAAGGCATAAAGAACGCGAGCGGCGAGATGCTGTATGACGAATCCGCTGGAGTCGATGCGTTCGGGCACAAAAAGCTCGCAGGCGCAGGCAGATTCGTAAAACAGCAGATCGAAAAAAGACTGAAAAATGATCCGGAGGTTAAAGAATTCATGAAAAAGGTGGGCATGTTCGCTCCCGGCGTGTATGAGATACCAGAGGTGAGAGAGATAGTTCCAAGCCACCTTGTCAGGAGCGGAGGATCGTCTGCATTTGATGTTAATTTCGGGTATAAGGCAGGCGCTGCAGCGGTTCATCTATTGCTTGAAGGAAAGACAGGCAATACTGTTGTTAATGTTGACGGCCAGAACATCTTCCACCAGTCAACCGATCAGGTGATTAAGCGAAGGGAAGTTGATGTGAAGGAAATAGCCCTTTTTGAATGTCTCGGCACGTGTTTTGGCAGAAAGGAAGAGAAATTCGATTACAAACTTGTGGAAATAAAGGGTGCGGCGATAAGACATCTATAATTTTTCGCGGGAATGCATTGTGGATACATATTATGATTTTGAAAAGCTGCTTTCCATGTCCGCTGAATTACATGGACACCTTTGCCCCGGACAGGTACTTGGGGTAAGGATGTCCATGCTCGGCCTTAAAAAAATCGGCATTAAAGATCCAAGTAAAAGATAGGAAGGAAGGAACTGGCCGAACTTGGCCATGGCGGTCTGTGTTTGAACTGTCATGAATGCAGGTATCCGGCATGTCCATTCGGAAAATAACGGATTTACCGCAATCTGTTGATGCGCTTATATTTGACATAAACGCGAGTTTTTGATATTCTCATTAACGATGGATAAAGACATGAAACGATCTAAGCAGAAGCGCAATAGCGCATATGTAAATAAAGAATGTATTTATATAAAAGGCGCTTTTCTTCTGGTCTTTTGCTTTTTTTATTTTCTGCCCTCTGCCCATGCCTTTGATGTAAAAGGCCTTCAGCCCCTTTCCCCTTACGGGGTATTTTCCACATTCAGCGCTGAAAGCCTGAAGCAGAATAAAGTTGGCATCGGAATAGGACTTGAGAAATCCTTTGACCCTGATTTTTACCGCTCCAATTTTCAGATGGCTTATGGCCTGCACGACAGGCTTGAATTAAACATGTCAGTTCCTTATGTTTACGACTGGCAGGACCGGATAGATGGTTTTGAGGACATCAGCATGGGAATTAAGCACAGAATCATTGATGAACAAAAGTATAAGCCTGCAATGGCCTATATTCTTACCGTATCAGCAGCGTCCGGCAAGGACGAATTTACTACTGACGGGAGGTTGGGCGCTGGGTTGCTTGTATCTAAAAAAGTCGGACCTTTTAAAGGACATCTTAACTTATTTTATTCCAATCCCGGGGACTCGGATCTGGATGACGAGTACTCCCTGAATATCGGCACTGAACTGGCCGTGTCTCATAATTCCACAATCCTTGCCGAAATCGTGGGGAAAAAAGACTATTTCAGGAACAGGATAAACCTTTTCGAGTGGAGGCTCGGCTACAGGGTCGCGACAACTGATAATATTTTTACGACAATAGGAGCCGGCTTTGATATTAAAAAAAGAACGCCTGATTACAGATTCATATTTTCAATAAGCATAATTCTTCCTAAAGAAAAGAAGCCCTTAAGAACTATCTATGAGTAACAACAGAAATGCCGTTTATATAAGCGTTTCCATAATTCCGGTCATTTGCTTGCAAGTTAAAAGCTGAAACTTGTATCATGAGATATGCTTGACCTCGGAATTCAGGAATTAATAGTAATTTTTATTGTTGCGCTTATAGTATTCGGGCCCAAGAGATTGCCTGAACTGGGAAGAACGCTCGGAAAGGGAATAGCTGAACTGAAAAAATCTTTATCAGGTTTTAAGGAGCAGATGAACTCGGAGATTCATGAAAGCGATAATTTTTTGTCATTGGAAGATAAGCTTCACAAGACCGATAGGCCGCATGAAGATAAATCAAGGCAAACGGCCAGCATTGGTGAATCGTCAGCTACACCGGATGAAAACAAGGGGTGAGGTAAATGGAAGATGAAAAAATGCCCCTTGCAGAGCACCTCGGCGAATTCAGAAAGAGAATTATCACATCCCTGATAGCAGTGGCAGCCTCATTTGCAGTGGCATTCGCTTATTCACAGAAGCTGTTTGAAATATTGATGTTTCCCCTCAGATACAGTCTTGATTTCTCGGTGAAAAATCGGTATATATATTTTGTTCCGCATGACAAGCTTCAGGATGCCAAGCTGGTATTTCTCGCGCCTGCTGAAGCCTTCTGGATGAATCTTAAGGTGGCATTTGTAGCAGGCCTGATAGCCTCGCTTCCAGTCATCTTCCATCAGGTATGGAAATTTATTTCTCCCGGACTGCTTCCAAAAGAAAAAAAATATGCCTTGCCTTTTATTGTCGCGGCCACCGGACTTTTTATTTCCGGCGCGCTTTTTTGTTATCTTATTATTCTTCCATTTGCTTTGCAGTTCCTGCTGACATATAAAGTTGGAGATATTTTGATGCCTATGCTGTCTGTCGGGCAATATATTGATTTTTGCCTTAAATTCATACTCGCCTTCGGCATTGTATTTGAGCTGCCTGTAGTCATAATATTTCTTGTAAAACTCGGGGTGGTGACACCCGGGACGCTTGCGAATAACAGGAAATACGCTGTTTTAATCGCGTTTGTTATTGCCGCAATTCTGACCCCGACTCCGGATGCGTTTAATCAGACATTAATGGTTGTTCCTATTTTACTGCTTTATGAAGCCGGGATTTGCGTATCGTCATTATTTATGAGAAAAAAGGAGATTATAGCGACAAATTAGTGTCACCAGAAAATGTAATATAGCAGGGTAAACCTGTTATTTAGGTTAATTGACGCGACAGGGGATTATGTCAGGAGAAAGAGGCAGAAATTTTAAGGCAATCGCATCTGATGTAGCTGAGGGATTCATTTCAGTAAACCCTATTTTTCTGAAATCATACGATGAACAGGGTATTAAGCTGCTCGCTGAAGCTTTAGAGCGGAAACAAGGCGCAATAAGAACCGAGCCCTTTCCTTTTAATGACGCATTTCTTATAAGAAAAAGGAATTTAAGACTTCAGAGGCTTTATGGGGCATTGATAGTATTAAAAAACTTTGCCCGTGAGAGGAAGTATAAAATTAATTAGGCTATATTATAAATTACACTGGAGGAAATGTGAAATTAGGCATAATCGGACTCTCTAATTCAGGCAAGACGACTGTATTTAATGCTCTTACAGGCCAGAATCTTGACACCACCGTATATCCAACTGTCAGCGGTGAACCTTCGCAGGGCGTTGTAAAAGTCCCAGACCAAAGGATCGACAGGCTCGCTGATATATACAAGCCCAAAAAGATCACTAATGCAACTGTCGAGTATATAGATTATATCGGACTCACAAAAGGCGATATGGCGCAAAACAGAAAGGTGTTTGATCTTATAAGGGATGTGGATGCCATTGTGCATGTTGTGAGGGCTTTTAACGATGATTCAGTATCCCACCCGATGAATCAGATTAATCCAATGAGGGATGTTGAAACAATTGAGATCGAACTTATTTTCGGTGATCTTGAGTTCGTTGATAAAAGGCTTTCGAGAATGGAAGAGGCTGAGAAAAAGGGAAAAAAACAGAGCGAAGCCGAGAAAAATCTTCTCCTTAAATGCAAGAGCGCTCTCGAAAAAGAGGTTCCGCTCAGAAATCTCTCTTTTGATGAAGATGAACAAAAGGCAATGAAGCACCTGCAGTTTATTTCTATCAAACCCGAGGTGATAGTTATAAATATCAGTGAGGAGGATTTACAAACCGACAATGCGATTAATGTTCAAAATGTTATCTCAAAATATTTTACAGACAAGGGAGTGGCTGAAAGTACTAAAGTTGTGAGCTTATGCGGAAAGATTGAGATGGAGATAGCCCAGCTCAGTCCTGATGAAGCAAAGGCGTTTCTTGACGACCTTGGCATACAGGAGCCTGCATTGAATAAGCTCATCGGTCTGAGTTATGAGCTATTGGGGCTTATCTCTTTTCTGACAGTTGGAGAAGATGAGGTGAGGGCATGGACAATACCAAGAGGCACGATCGCCCACAAGGCAGCCGGAAAAATACACTCTGACATTGAAAGGGGTTTTATCAGGGCTGAGATAATCGGTTATCGCGATTTTATTGAATGCGGAAGCATGGCTGCTGCCCGTGATAAGGGGCTGCTGCGGCTTGAAGGAAAAACCTATGAAGTCAAAGACGGTGATATTATTAACTTCAGATTTAATGTCTGAGTTGAGCTAAACCTGTAGAAGAATGCGGAATCAGAGATTGGTGTATCGCGCGCTTAAAGGCGTTCTGTTTCTATGGAGACTGCAGGCCTGACAAGCACACTTACCCATCTTCCATCATACAGTTTTTCGATAACAACGAGATCTTCCCTTTGCATGGCTTCAATGACATCAATTTCCTGTCCGACTATCATGCCGGAAAGCAGGGCTATGCCGGACTTGTTAAGTTTGGATGCTATTTCCCCGGCATTTTGAATCAATATATCAGACATAATATTGGCGGCTATAAAATCAAAAGCGCCCTGAACTTCGGCTATGCTGCCATTTATTATTGATATGTTATTGAGGTTATTTGAGACGGCATTCTTCTGCGCGGCATCAATGGCAAGAGGATCAATGTCAACGCATACAGCATGTTTAAAGCCGAGCTTTAGGGCTGCTATTGATAGAATGCCGGTTCCTGCGCCAAAGTCCAAAAAGCTTTTTTGAGCAGTGCATTTGGAGAATTTTTCTATAAACATAAGGCAGGACTGGGTGGTTTCGTGATGCCCTGTTCCAAATGCCATTGCAGGGTCTATTATCAGATTGATGCGGCCATTATTATTCTCTTCCCACGGCGGAAGTATTGAAAGGTTTTCTCCTATATCAATCGGTTTGAATTTGCTTTTCCATGATTCATTCCAGTCCCTTTCGCCGATGAATACATAACCGTATGAAAGGTTATCATCAAGCCCGGAATCCCTAAGCCTTTGCCTGAATGAGGCAAGCCCTTCTCTTATACTGTCAATGCCGAGGACATCCGGAAAATAAGCAACGATGTGGCTGTCAGTTTCTATTAAGCCGAGACAGCCGATGGTCATCATATTTTGAATAACCGCGTCTTTTGATTCATCCGAAGTTTTGATATTGAACTCGTAATATCCCATGGCTAAATAATAACTTTTCCGGCGTAAAACCTTCAAATGAGTTGCTGTGATGTATCGCCTGTATGAAAATGCGTAAATATATAGACATATCAGCACCAAAAACATAGGCAGAAGACAAGGGCGCTTTAAAATCCTTAAGCCTTTCCATCTATCTATTTTTAGAGTTTTGCAATTTTTAGTTGACACAAATGCCGTACTACTGTTATAAATATAGTCCTATGCTTAATAAAACAGAAAAGATTTGGATGGATGGAAAATTCGTGAAGTGGGACGATGCAAATGTGCATGTCATGACGCACACGCTTCATTACGGACTCGGACTGTTTGAAGGGATCAGATGCTATAAAACGCCTAAAGGGCCGGCTATTTTCAGGCTCGATGAGCATGTAAAGCGCCTGTTTCAATCAGCCCATATATTCCTTATGGATATACCGTTTACCGAGGCTGAGATTAAAAAGGCAATCATAGATACGGTAAAGATCAATAAACTACAGGAATGTTATATAAGGCCGCTTGTTTATATTGGATACGGAGCAATGGGTTTATATCCAAAGGGCAACCCTGTTAGAGTCGCTATATCCGCATGGCCATGGGGCGCGTATCTTGGCGATGAAGGAATGGAAAAAGGCATTAAGGTAAAGGTTTCATCGTATATAAGGAACCACGTTAATTCAAATATGTCCAGAGGAAAGATTTGCGGCTACTACGTGAATTCCCAGATAGCAAAAAAGGAGGCTATTACAGCCGGATACGACGAGGCTCTTTTGCTCGATACAGAAGGTTATGTTTCTGAGGGCAGCGGCGAAAACATATTTATAGTCAGAAACGGCATATTAAAGACAACTCCTTTAACCTCTATTTTAGAAGGCATTACGAGAGACAGCATTATTACTATAGCACGGGATTCAGGCATCGTGACCAAGGAAGAGAAGTTTACGAGGGATGAGGTTTATATTTGTGACGAGGCGTTTTTTACAGGCACGGCTGCTGAGGTTACACCTATCAGGGAACTCGATGGAAGGGCTATAGGTGAAGGCAAGAGAGGAAAGATTACTAAAAAACTTCAGACTATTTTCTTTGATGCTGTAAAAGGCAGGAAAAAGAAGTATGAATCCTGGTTAACGCATATTAAGTAGAAAACTGACTTTAAATAAAAAAAGCGGCATTTATAATTTAAATGCCGCTTTTTTTATTGTTCTGCTTATTATTTTTTATGACATTTAGCGCAGTTTGCTGCATCCTGTCCAAATGCCTTTGTTCCGTCATGGCATTTTCCACAGAGCTTTCCTGGAACGTGATCAGCCATTGTTATCTTTGTTCCTTTTTTCATCGGCCATGGAGATGTGTGGCAGTCATTACATTTACCGCCCTTATCTGCGTGAATTTTGCCGTCAAAGACAACCTTGCCTGCGCCTCCGCCTTCGTATTCTACTGACTTTCCGGGCGCACTGGCCATAGCGCTGCCAACAAAGGTAACTGCAATTAAAATTGCCAATACTGCTGTGAGAATCCGCATATACTCACCTCCTTTCTGGTTTGAAATATGCAACTTATATGCCATGCATATCAAAGCTGATTATTATTATGATATGTACAATAATAATTTATCTTATTTGGGGATAGATTCCTTTTTTAAGGATTTTTCACCCACAAATAATATTAATCAAAACAGTCAGGTATGTCAATAAAAAAGTGGTTCTTTCTCACTTTAAATGGGTAATCCTTTTTTATTCCCCCTTAATAAAGGG
>JBBILM010000098.1:0-7785 GCA_037444915.1 Nitrospirota bacterium
TGAAAGGCTTTTATGGACTTCTGTCAAAAATTATCGCCACTGTCTTTTTCATCGGCTATATCCCGTTCGCGCACGGCACTTTCGGCAGCCTTGCCGGCCTGTTATTGGTCTGGTTTTTTAAGCCAAACCTGACGCTGCAAATCATAATTTTAGCAGCCTGCTTTGCAGCAGGGGTGTTGAGTTCCGGGTCATTCGAAAAGGACTCTGGAGAAAAAGACAATAAGCGCATTGTAATAGACGAGTTTGCCGGCTATTTTGCATCCATAATATTGCTTCCCTTAACATCTGGTTATCTGTTGGCATCCTTTTTTTTGTTCAGATTTTTGGATATACTAAAACCATTCCCAATAAAACAGATTGAAAGACGCTTAAGCGGAGGAATGGGAATAATGATGGATGATATCGCAGCAGGATTGATGACAAATTTAGCGTTGCAGATATGGAGGATACTCTGAGCATCAGCGCATAAAAGCAAAAAACCTTTAGCATTTGCACTGTCAAATTATGAGATGTTTTATAGCTATAGATATTCCGGCAAGCATAAAAGAGGCTATCGACAATATAACCGGAAAACTGAGCCGCAGCTCAGCCGGCATCAGGTGGATACCCTCTAAAAACGTGCATCTTACACTGAAATTTCTGGGTGAGGTTGAAGATGCTGTCTTGCCTGATATAGAAAAAAGGATTTCCATTGCATGCGAGGCCATGGGTGCGTTCAGTATAAATATACGGGGCATAGGCGCGTTCCCTGATTTTAAACATCCCAATGTCTTATGGATGGGCATAGATAGATCAAACAGTCTTGAAGACATTTATTTATCTATAGAAGATTCCTTGAAGGAAATGGGCTTTGAGAAAGACAACAGAAGATTCTCACCGCATCTTACCATCGCGAGAATAAAAGACAGAAAAGGAATAGATACGGTATTCAAGGAATTATATACATATAAAGACACCTTTTTTGGTAGTATAGATGTAAATGAAGTCCTGCTAATGAAAAGTGTTTTAAAACCAGCCGGCGCTGAGTATTTTAAGCTATCCGGCTTTAAATTACGACAATAAATCAAGGAGGAAGAAGATAAATGGACAAGGATAAGACTAAGGCGCTGGAGATGGCTATTTCACAGATTGAAAGGAGTTTTGGCAAGGGGTCGATAATGAGACTCGGCGACAGAGAGGCTGCAGAGGGTATTCAGGCAATACCAACAGGTTCATTGTCCCTTGACATAGCTACAGGCATCGGGGGTTTTCCGAGGGGAAGGGTAATAGAGATATTTGGTCCTGAATCATCAGGCAAGACAACCCTTGCCCTGAACGCGGTGGCGCAGTCTCAAAAACTTGGCGGGGTCGCTGCTTTCATAGATGCGGAACATGCCCTTGATGTAAGCTATGCCTCAAGGCTCGGTGTTAATATCGAAGACCTTCTGATTTCTCAGCCTGACACCGGAGAACAGGCGCTTGAAGTGGCTGAAACGCTTGTCAGAAGCGGCGCTATTGATATAATAGTTATTGACTCTGTTGCAGCGCTGGTTCCAAAGGCTGAGATAGAAGGAGATATGGGCGACGCCCATATGGGGTTGCAGGCAAGATTAATGAGTCAGGCATTAAGGAAACTGACAGCGGCAATATCAAAATCCATGACTACTGTGATCTTCATAAATCAGATTAGAATGAAAATAGGCGTAATGTTTGGAAATCCTGAAACCACAACCGGCGGAACCGCGCTGAAGTTTTATTCATCCATGCGGCTTGATATAAGAAAAACAGACAGCATTAAGGAAGGGCAGGAAATCATTGGCGGCAGGGTAAGGGTTAAGATTGTCAAAAACAAGGTCGCACCGCCTTTTAAACAGGCAGAGTTCGATATATATTTTAACGAGGGAATATCAAAGATTGGAGAAATGATAGACCTCGGCGTTGAAAAGGGAATTATCGATAAAGCCGGCGCATGGTATAGTTACGCTGGAAACAAGATCGGACAGGGCAGGGAAAATGCAAAGGAATATCTTAAAAATAATCCTGAAACAGCCAGGGAAATAGAGCTGAAGATAACAGAGGCTTACGGCTTGAAAAAATAATTCAAAGACCGAGCCTGCAAACAATACCGGGTTCCTGATTGAAAAGAGTTGATTATACGCAGTCAAAGGCATTAAATTATGCATTTAAACTGCTGAGTTACAGGGATAGAAGCAAAAAGGAGATATACGACAGACTTCTGCAAAAGGGCTACCCCGAAAGCATAGCCAATGAGACAATTGATTACTTAAAGGAAAAGGGTTTTATCGATGACGTAAAACTCGCGGCATCACTGAAAAGAAATGCCATTGAAAAAAAACACCTTGGGAAAAGGGGTGTAATCAATTTCCTCGTGAACAGGGGAATCCCTGTTGAGATTGTGAACACTATTGAGTATGACGAACGCGAGTATCTTGAAGCAGCCAAAAGGCTTGCTGAAAAAAAATTGCGCATCATGGTAAATGCTGACAGAGAAACTGTTAAAAAAAAGATTTGGGGTTCGCTCTCACGAAAGGGCTTTTCTGCTGACATTATCAGCAAGACTATAAAATCAACAATTTCAGAGGAGGATTAGAAAATGAAATCAAGTAAAAGTATTTGTTTATTGTTTATCGTATCCGTGCTCATTTTAGCCGCCTGCACCCCTTCGGTAAGATATACGTACAAGGAAATTCAGGAATACCCTCTTGACGTTCAGGAAAGGATCATGAAAGGCGAGGTTTCTTTAGGTATGAACCAGCAGCAGGTGCGCTATACATGGGGTCCGCCTAAATCCATAAAACTGCTCGAGCCGGTGGACGGAAAGCAAAGAGAAGAATGGGTATACTCTACATTAGGAGTTTATGATACGAGGCTTTTAATCTTCATGGATAACAAACTTATATACATAACCGGGGAAGGTTCCGCAACCAAATAATCAGGAGATAACTACATAAATATGACTAATTCAGAAATTAGAAACTCTTTTTTAGATTACTTCAAATCAAGAGGGCATAAGGTCATCAGAAGTTCATCCTTAATTCCGAGAAACGATCCTACTCTCCTGTTCACCAATGCAGGAATGGTGCAGTTCAAATCTGTTTTCTTGGGCGAAGATAAAATGTCCAATACAAGGGCTGCGACCTGCCAGAAATGCATAAGGGCAGGCGGAAAGCACAGCGACCTCGAAAATGTTGGTCATACCGCAAGGCATCACACGTTTTTTGAGATGCTCGGCAATTTTTCCTTTGGAGACTATTTTAAAAAAGATGCCATACTCTTTGCGTGGGAACTTCTCACTGACCTGTATAAACTGCCAAAAGAAAAACTCTGGGTGTCTGTATATGAGGATGATGATGAGGCCGCTGAATTATGGAAGGAACTGACAGGAATAAGTTCATCAAAGATAGTCAGGCTCGGCGCAAAAGATAATTTCTGGCAGATGGGCGATACAGGACCTTGCGGCCCTTGCTCTGAGATAATACTCGACCAGGGTGAGGACATGGGATGCGGAAAACCTGATTGCAGGGTCGGTTGCGACTGTGACAGGTATTTAGAATTGTGGAATCTGGTTTTCATGCAATATAACCGCGATGTGTCAGGCAATCTCTCGCCTCTGCCAAAGCCGAGCATTGATACAGGCATGGGGCTGGAAAGAATAACAGCCGTATTGCAGGGGAAACAGAACAATTTCGATTCCGACATCTTCAGCCCCATCATATCCTCTATCGAATCCATATCTGATATTTCATACGGCAAGAGCGCTGATACGGATATATCGATGAGGGTAATAGCAGACCATATACGCGCTGCGGCTTTTTTACTTTCGGACGGGCTTATACCTTCAAATGAAGGAAGGGGATATGTGCTCAGGCGCATTGTCAGAAGGGCATCAAGGCACGGCAAACTGCTCGGCCTCAAAGGCGCTTTTTTATATAAGCTTCTCGATTCTGTATCGGACTCAATGGGGAGTGTTTATCCGGAATTGATACATGAAAGCGAAACAGCCAAAAAGGTGCTGAGATTTGAGGAAGACAGATTTACTAAAACAATAGAGCAAGGCATGACAATTCTTGACAGCCTGATAGAAATCGCAAGAAAAAGCGGAGAAAAAACCCTGCATGGAGAGGAATTGTTCAAGCTATACGATACCTACGGGTTCCCTCTCGATCTGGCAAAGGACATAGCGCATGATAATCATCTGTCGATTGACGAGGACGGCTTTCACCGCGAAATGCAGATTCAAAGGGAAAGGGCGAGGGCGTCATGGGTTGGCGAAGAAGAGGCTGTCGCGTCAATATATAAGGAACTTTTGTCAGAGATAGGAGCCACAGATTTCATAGGCTATACAGAGCTTGAATCAGAATCAGTTATCAGGGCAATCCTTTTAAACGGAAAGGTCGTCAATGAAGTATCAGAAAAAAGTGGTGACGTTGAGCTGTTTTTTGACAAAACCCCCTTTTACGGTGAGTCAGGCGGTCAGTCAGGAGACGTTGGAATTTTATGGGGACCGGGCGATGCTTTCGCAGAAGTGACAGACACAAAAAAAGAAGTTGACATTCACTCGCATTTTGTAAAGATTAAAAAAGGAAGCCTGAAGGTTTGGGATAAGGTTAGATGCGTTGTTGACAGAGACAAAAGAACGGCAACAGCAAGAAATCACACCTCAACCCATCTCGTCCATAAAGCATTAAAGACAGTACTTGGAGAGCATGTAAAGCAGGCTGGATCGTTTGTATCCCCTGAAAGGCTGAGATTTGACTTTACCCACTTTTACGGCCTTAATAAGGACGAGATAAAAGACATTGAGAATATCGTTAATGAAAAGATACTCGAAAACATCGGCGTAGAAACCGAAATAACCGATATAAAGAACGCTCTACAATCCGGTGTGGTAGCGCTTTTTGGGGAAAAGTATTCGGATACGGTCAGGATTGTTAGAGTAGGTGATTTCAGCGCAGAACTCTGCGGTGGCACCCATTGCACGGCAACCGGAGATATAGGGCTTTTTACAATCCTGTCAGAAGGGAGTGTTGCCTCAGGCATAAGAAGGATGGAAGCCCTTACCGGCAGGGCTGCCTTTGAGTATTTAAGGGGCATCAGCGATGAGATGGACCGTATTTCCTGCAGACTCAAAACAGACAAGCCGTTTGAGAGGCTCGAAAAACTTGTTGATGAATTAAGGGAGTGCGAAAAGGAACTTGAGGCGATAAGGGCCAAAAGCGCTGCAGCGTCCTCTGCTTCCTTAATGGAAAAAGTAAGGGAGATTAACAAAATCAAGGTATTGGCGTGCCGGGTCGACAATCTGGAACAAAAAGATTTGAGGGTTTTAGCCGATAATATAAGAGACAGGCTCGGCTCGGGCATAATCCTCCTTGTATCTGTCAGCAATTCTGACTCAGCGATGGTTGCCATGGTAACAAAGGATTTAACCAAACAGTTCAATGCTGGAGAGATATTAAAAAAGGTCGCTGCCTTGGCCGGAGGCAGGGGCGGCGGAAAGGCGGAAATGGCTCAAGGCGGTGTATCAAACCTGTCTGACATGAAAATACTGGACAATGCCCTTGAGTCAGTGTATGATATAGTTAAAACAAAGGTGAATAGTGAATAGGTTTTCTTTTTTTACTGTTCACTGAATGCTATTCAGTAACTGGAGGTGTTGAATGACAATATTTGACGTCGTAAGAAACGCTGTTTTAGCTGGTTTTGGTGTGCAGGAAAGGGTTAAAGAGTTCATAGATGATCTCGTCAAAAAGGGGGAATTGAGCGAATCACAAGGTGCAAAACTCGTTAAGGAATGGACTGAAAAGGCAGACAAAAGCACCTCTGATCTAAACAAAACCATATCCGACATTATCACAAAAACACTCGAAAAAATAAATATATCCACCAAAGAAGACCTCGATAAACTGAATAATAAGATTGACGCCATGTCAGAGAGGCTCGCGAAACTGGAAGGAACAGAAAAGACAGGTGAATAGCGAATCGTCATCAGTGAATAGTTATTGCCACGCGCTATTCACTGATGATTATCCACTGGTTTAACCATGGACATCTCAAGACTTCTCCGCACATATAAATCTGCCAGACGGCTTCAGCAAATCATAAATGTATTTCTTAAATACGGCTTCGGCCAGATAATTGATCAGGTGCATCTCGGCAGGTATATCCCCTTTAAAAAAAGATTGAAGGCCTTTGGCACATGGCCTGCCCTTAAAACCTCGACTGTTCCGGAAAGGTTGCGTATGGCATTTGAGGAATTAGGGCCGAGTTTTATCAAACTCGCCCAGTTGCTGGCATCAAGACCGGACTTAATCACAGTACAGTACGCCAATGAGTTCAAAAAACTCCAGGACGAAGTACCGCCCTTCCCTGCCAATGAAGCAATAAAAATAATAGAAGATGAAACAAAAATGCCCATGAACAAGATTTTCCGCTACTTCAATGAAACCCCTGTTGCCGCTGCATCCATTGCGCAGGTTCACAGGGCAATACTTGTTGATGGCTCCGAGGTTGTGGTTAAAGTTCAGAGGCCTGACATAAAAGAGCTTTTAGAGTCTGACCTGACCATTTTTTCGACCATTGCCAGTCTCCTTGACAGGCATGTGACCGAGAGCAGATTCTTTAATCCAGTGGGCATTGTAGATGAGTTTTCGAAAACAGTAAAAAAAGAAATGGACTTTATGGAAGAGGCTCGAAACTGCTGCAGATTCAGAAGGAACTTTAAGGACAACCTGGATGTGTATATTCCAAAGGTATTCCCTGAATTTCTCACTGAAAAGGTGCTTGTAATGGAAATGATAGACGGAGTCAGGGTTGATGATATAGCGGAGATAGACAGAATGGGACTTGACAGAAAAAAACTCGCAAAAATCGGGGTCAACGCATATTTCAAGCAGGTGCTCGAAGACGGTTTCTTTCACGCTGATCCCCATCCGGGAAATATATTCGTCATGCCCTCTGGAATGATAGTTTTTCTGGACTTTGGGATAGTCGGAAGGGTGTCTGAGGAACTAAAGGAAACCATGGCCAATACTTTTCTGGCCCTTATTGACAAGAACTTTGACAGGCTTATAGATCAGTATCTTGAACTCGGCATAATACCGGAACATACTGACATCGACGCATTCAGAAAAGACTTTAAGTCGGATCTCACGGATCTTCTTGAACCTCTTTACGGTCTTTCATTGCAGGAAATAAATTTTGCCGAATATCTGGATACCCTTACCCATCTGGCAATAAGGCACAATTTAAAAATACCTTCTGACCTTCTTCTAATAAATAAATCAATGTTGATACTCGAAAACCTCGGCAGGGAACTCGACCCTAATTTCGATTTTATAGCTGTTGCCGAACCATATGCTTCCAAGATCGTCAGGAGCCGTTTTCACCCCTCAAAAATATACGAAAAAACCCGTAAGAGTGTAATGGATGTGAGCGATTTTGTTCTTTTGTTCCCGAAGCAGATGAAACAAATCATAAAAAAGGTGCTGAGGGACGATATACAGATAAAAATGTACCACGTGAACCTGCCGGACTTCATAAAGGACATGGACAAGTCGAGCAACAGGATTGCCTTTGCGATGATAGTAAGCGCCATGATAATAAGTTCGGCAATAATGCATGCAACAGGCGTACCGCCTACCATATTCGGAGTTTCTATCCTCGGCCTTTCAGCCTTTGGAATAGCTTTCATCCTTGGGATATGGCTCATTATTTCCATTATCCGCTCAGGGAGACTGTAGGAATGCTCAGATGCTCTTAGAAAATCTGGAGTTTGATCCAACAGTG
>JBBILM010000099.1:0-7779 GCA_037444915.1 Nitrospirota bacterium
CCTGATTATTATTGAACAGCCTCAAATATCCGTGCTGCTGAATAGCAGCGCTTTTGTTAAACTATACACAGCGTCATTAATAATTGCGCATGCTTTGTCATTTCGAGCAAAGAGAGAAATCCTGTCGTTTACCTTGAAGATTCCTCATACCCTTCTGGTATTCGGAATGACAGGCAAATAAAGGTGTACAAGTCTATGTCTATTTTTCGGGCGAACACAGAACCGAACTGGCTATCTCATCTTTAATCTTCTTAAGATGTATATCAGTTCATTTACTGACAGTTGACCCGGCGCGGATGGTTGTCTTATGTAGCCATAAGTAAAGAGGGAGCCGAAAAGAGGGCTTACGATTCTTGAAGGAGAGCCTTTGTCCCCGACTGACATGGTTATCACCGCATCGTGCTTGTGCTTATGAGTAAAGACCAGAAGCCTTATCATATCATCCGCATTTTTAGCGTAGGCTGCGATCTTAATTATGTCAGCGCCAAGGCCTTTACCCTTTGAAATAATCTGTTCAAGGAAGTCATCATCCGGGGTTTCCTGAAAATTGTGGTATGAGCCAATCAATAGTTTTCTTAGATTAGCGCAGTGACTGCTTATTTCAGAAAAAAGCTCTTCTGAGTTGATCTCTATATCTATCAGGTCAGCAAATGGAATAACAGCTTTATAAATGCCGGTTCTGTCAGATATCCATTTCTGCCCGCCTTCTTTTGTATCCCTGACAGTGGCGATTATCGGCTTTTTAAACTTTTCCCTCGCTGTCCTGAATATGTGTTCGACATGCTCTATTGCGAGGTTGTCAAACATGTCAACCCTTAGCTCAATCAGGTCAGTCGAGCTCATATAGTTGGTGGCGACCGTAAAAACATCAGAGTCAGTCATAACCCCGGCAATAAGAGGCACATCCCCAAGTTTATAATTGCATATGTATAAATCCATCGCTGCTCCGCAAATTAGAGTATATTATTATAATGATTCGCAGTTTTAAAAACAATCAAATTGCCGCATTTTTATTAAATTTTCAATACCCCACAGTCTCTGCTGTGGGGTTTCCTTGTGCCGTCATTCTGGCTTGTCCAGAATCTTTCTTCTCAGAAGGATTCCCGACAAGCGGGAATGACGATTCGCGGTTGTCTTTTTTTTAAGATACCCCGCCGTCTCTGCGGCGGGGAGGTTCATTCGGATTTGTCCTGCTCCCAGTTTATGCCGCGGGTAATACTAAGATAGAGACGTTTGGCCGCCTCCTTATCAATAGTCGCAAGACGATTGTATATTTCATTCGCTAAGTCTTTTTTCCCTATGCTCACGTAAACAAATCCTAATCCTTCAAGAGCGCTGACATTTTTGGGGTCAAGTTCGAGGGCCTTTTTAAACGCGTTTATGGATTCTTTAGCCTTATCCATATAGATGTAAATCAGGCTTACGCCTGCGCCAGAGTGATAATCAGGCACATCAGGCGACATCTCAGCAGCCCTGCGGTATTGCTGAAGGGCATTTTCAGGATTTTTCATGTTTAACAATGCAGCGCCGTACCACGCGTAAAGATCCGGATTATCCGGCCACTGCTCAATACCCATGCGCAGCAGGTCGGCAGCCTTGCCATAATCACCCTTATAGTACTGCTTTGAAACATCATTTAATAAAAGTTCGGTCCTCTGTTTCTGTTCTTCAGGCTCATTTTTGCCGGTAATAATCACAGTATATTCGGGTTTTTTTGAATCCCGGGCATCGGAAGATTCTGCGGCAGGCGAGTGTTTGCCGCTTATCTGTTTCTCTTCTTTTGCGTTCTTCGATGCTGATGGCTGTTTATACATTTGTACAATATTATTTTTTTTAAGGCCTTCTTCTTTAAGTATGAAGGCATCAGACACGGTCTCTTTTATTTTTTCGAGTAAGATGTTAGCCTCTGAATAACTGTCGAATTTTCCGACTTTTACAAACAGGAACTTGCTGCCTCGCTCTATCCTGAGGTGGTCTCTCTCCTTTTCATCGAGAATATTCGAGAGGGATTCGAAATGGTTTTTAGCGATTGCTATGGAGGCCGGCGTGTATGCGCAAGTCTGTATTGAATAAAAAGAAGCGTGAGCCTGCTGGGCATAAGTCATGAATAATACCGGCAGAATTAATAACAAGATTCCTTTTATTAATTTTCCTCTTTTGTCTCTATTTTCCGGAATTATAAAGTCCATTTTCGTAAATATACTCCTCGACAGCCTCAGGCAACAGATATTTAACGCTCATATTTTCCCTTAACAGTTTTCTTATTGCTGTTGATGAAATGTCAAGATGCGTGGTTTGCACAAGAAAAACCCTTTTGCCTGAAGACAAAGAGGCATAAAAGCATGTTGCGTCTTTTTTATCAGGCTCGCCCGCATCCATTTTTTTGCACTCTGTTATATATGGAGAACTCATAATATCTGTCAGATTAAAACCCGGTCTTTCTATTACAATAAAATCTATCATACTTATGAGTTTATCAGTCATCCACCAGTTCGGCATGTCTAAAAAGGCGTCGATGCCGAGGATAAAAAAAAGCTCATCTTCAGGATACGCGTCAACAAGTCTTTGAATGGTGTTGACAGTGTAGGATTTTTCGGGCTGCCTCAGTTCAATGTCTGACACAATGAAATGCTCATTGGAATCCGTCGCCATTATGGCCATATCATATCTGTGCGATTCGTCAACAAGTTCAGCCGCTTTAAGCGGCGGATTCCCGGCTGGCATGAATATAATCTTATCAAGCTGAGCTTTAAATCTCACTTCTTCCGCAGCACGCAGATGTCCCAAATGTACGGGATTAAATGTGCCCCCAAAGATTCCTAATCTCATAAATCAGTATTGAGTAAAAATTAACGAGTCTTTAGAAATTATTTTCTTGTAAATACTTACTATAAACTCGTTGCCTTCTTTACAGCCCCATTTTTTTGAGCGCTTCATCACCTGCAGCCCTTGATGCAGGGGCATCCTCAGGCAGGTAAAGCATTACACCGCCTTTTACGGGTCTGATGACAATTTTCCCTTCCTGAGAAAGCTGATTAGTTGCTTTTATCGGATCCTCTCCCTCAAAGTATTTTTTAAAGGCCTCGTTGAATCCGGAATACACGGTATGTATCCCTTTATAGCCTTCCTTTCTGAGGCTAACAATCGCCTTTTTTACAAACTCCTCATGATTCATCTTCTCGGACATAACCAATCCTCCTTTATTTTATGAAATAAGACCCTGCTCAGGTCATTGTGTTGCCAATCAAAAAGTCCTATCTACTCGCGCAGCTGGCCGCTTCCGTGAACTATAAACTTTGCGCATGTCAGCTCTTCAAGACCCATAGGCCCCCTCGCATGTATTTTATCTGTTGATATGCCTATTTCAGCTCCGAGTCCGAACTGGAAGCCGTCGTTCAACCGGGTAGATGCGTTAACCAATACAGCAGAGGAGTCAACCTCCCGTAAAAAACGCATTGCCTTGTCATAGTTCATTGTTACTATCGCGTCTGAATGAGCTGAGCCATATTTTGCAATATGATCCATAGCATTATCAATGTCCCTAACTACAAGCACATTTAAGATAAGGTCAAGATATTCATTGTACAGGTCGTTTTCATTAATACTGTTAATGTCAGGATATATGGATGATGTTTTGGCGCAGCCTCTTATCTCAACGCCTGCCTTTTTAAATCTGTTAAGCATATCCGGCAGGAATGCGCCTGCGATTTTCTCATCAACAAGCATTGTTTCCATGGCATTGCAGGTGCCGGGTCTCTGGACCTTGGCATTAAAGCAAATATTCTCTGCCATTTTTAAATCCGCGTCCCTGTCAACGAACACATGACATACCCCTTTGTAGTGCTTAAGAACAGGTATCCTTGAGTTTTCAGTAACCGTCCTTATCAGTCCTTCACCGCCGCGTGGTATTATGAGGTCAATTATTCCTTCAAGCTTTAACATCTCCATAACCGCTTCCCTGTCTGGTATGTCGATAAATGTAATCGCCCCTTCGTGAATTCCTTCTTCTCCGGCAACATCTCTCAGTATATTCACTATCGCCTTGTTAGAGTGTATTGCCTCAGACCCGCCTCTTAATATTACAGAGTTGCCTGATTTCAGGCACAGGCTTGTTGCGTCAGCAGTTACATTCGGCCTTGCTTCGTATATTATGCCTATTGTGCCTATTGGCACCCTCATCCTTCCCACAGTCATGCCGTTAGGCCTCTGCCACATACGGGTAATCTCGCCAACCGGGTCGGGTAATTGGGCAACCTCTATCAGACCTTTTGCCATTTCATCAATCCTTTTTTCATTAAGTGTCAGTCTGTCTATCATCGCATTGGACAAGCCTTTATTATGGGCGTATTGTATATCTTTATTATTTTCAGAGATGAGTTCCTCTGCCCTGTTTTTTAGGGCATCCGCCATTTTCACAAGCGCGCGGTTTTTTTGATTTGATGACGCCTTTGCGAGACTTCTCGCCCCCTGTCTTGCTTCCATTGCCTTATCTATTACCATTTGCTTTATATCCATAATAGCCTCCATTTTACGCAACTGTCCTTACGCAGTAGCATAGCTTATTAATTATCCAGAAATTACGGTTTAAAATCAACCGGAAAATACAATTTTGACTATGCTGTCATTGACTGCCTGTTGAATTTTACATTCGCTCAGGAGCGACAACACTTAGAATCTTCAGGCCATGCCTTAATACAATCCGTATGGCGCTACAAAGGGCGAGCCTCGATTTAGTCAATTCCGGGTTATCAGAGATTATCCGGTATTTTTGATAATAGGGGTGGAACATCCCTGCAAGTTCCTGAAGATAAAAAGTTATCCGATGCGGTTCATGGGCAAGCGCGGCGTTTTTAAACATCATTGGATATAAAAGGATTTTCTTGATTATTCTCATCTCCTCATCATTGAAGAACTCCCCGTTAAAATCATGCCACGAGATTTCGTTAGCTTTTTCAAATATGCTGTTAATCCGCGCATGGGCGTATTGCACATAAAAAACAGGGTTTTCATGCGACTGGGATTTTGCGACCTCAATGTCAACCTCAAGATGACTGTCAGACCTTCTGGTGAGGAACAGAAACTTGGTTGTATCAGCCCCAATCTCGTCAATAACCTCTCGCAGGGTTATAAATTCGCCGGCGCGTTTTGACATCTGTACTGGCTTTCCGCCCCTCAAAAGATTAACCATCTGCACAAGCAGTATCTTCAGATTGTCTTTTGTATAACCCAATGCCTGAATCACTGCCTCAACCCTCGGTATATATCCGTGGTGGTCTGCGCCCCAGATATCTATTATCTCATCATATCCCTTTTCGACTTTTTGCCTGTGATATGCTATATCTGACGCAAAATAGGTATACTCACCATCTTTTTTTATAATCACCCTGTCCTTGTCATCGCCAAATTCAGTAGACTTAAGCCATGAAGCCCCGTCTTGATCATAAATAAATCCTTTTTCCCTTAAATGTTCTATTGAGCTTAATACATCCTGTTTTTCATAGAGTTCTTTTTCGCTCTGCCACGAATCAAATATAACCCCGAAATCCAAAAGGTCTTTTTTTATCTCATCGAGCATTTTTTTGTACGCGAAATCAGTTATTTTTTCGATGATATCCTCAGTATCGTATTCTGCTTTTGAAGCAGTCATGAACTCACGCGCAATATCTTTAACATAATCGGCCTTATACCCGTCTTCAGAAAAAGGGAAATCTATTCCTTTTAGTTGCATATATCTCGCGTAAACAGACAGGCCGAGGAGCTTAACCTGTCTTCCGGCGTCATTAATATAATATTCCCTCTCGACTTTGTAGCCTGCGGCGCCGAGAAGATTTGATAAAGCTGCTCCCAGGGCTGCTCCGCGGCCATGACCCAGGTGCAGAGGGCCTGTTGGATTCGCGCTGACGAACTCTATCTGCACGGTTCTGCCGTTTCCAACATCTTCTACGAGAAATCCATCTTTTTTCTCAATAAGGGTTTTTAATTCAGAGCAAAGGAATGCTTTTTTGAATTTGAAATTTATGAACCCCGGTCCCGCAATGTATATTTTTTCAAATATATCAGTTGCTTTTTCTTCTCCGGTTTCCAGAATGGGGGAGAGGTCAATCTTATTTATTGCCTCAACAATATCCCCGGCTATCTTTCTTGGCGCCTGTTTCAGGGATTTGGCAAGGCTCATGGCGACTGGCGTGGATAAATCGCCAAATGACTCTTCTTTGGGTATCTCAATGTCGATAACCCCGAATCCGGAATCCGAGATTGAGTACCCTGCTTTTTTTAAGATTTCTCTTAGCAGCCTTTCCATGACTGATAAGTTTAAGACTCTTAAGTTGACATTGTCAATAACAGCATGAGCGCTGGGAAGCAGACACGTCAGGGGCTACATTAAAAAGGCTATAATGCCATTTCGGGAAGGAACATTAAGCTTTCTCATGATGTTCTTTATGTGATCTTTGACAGTGTATTCGCAAATGAACAATTTTTCGCCTATCTCTTTATTGGACAGACCGTCGCAAATAAGCTTTGTTACTTCTATTTCCCTGTTGGAAAGGTTGAATTCATTTTTGATTTTATCGAAATTAAGGAGCCGTTTTTTTACAATCTTCTCCAAAAGAACCATTATATGAGAATGTTTATAGTTCTTTTCGTGTGAACCAATAAAAAAAGCCCTGACAGCGCAGGGAGCAGCAGTTTCATTTTTTATAACAGTGTAATTAAGGTCAACATAGCAGGAATCCTTTTTAGACTTTGACTTCAAATGATTAAGAAGGCTGTCAATCTCTTTCGGGATATTATGTATTGCTTGCTGCAACTCAGGTATCATTTCCAAGGCCTCTTCATTGGAATAAAGCAGGATATTGTTGGTGTCAAAAATAAGTATGCCGGGCGATGAACGCCTTTTTATTATTTCGGTTAACTCGTCCATAATAATTTTCATAATATACTAAAAGTCTAATAAAAAAAACAATAAAAGTGCAATTCCAATTAAGCATGCCGCAATAGTAAATTTTTTTGTAAAAAAAGCGCCCCAGTTATATTGCAATTATCATGCCAGATGTGGATTGAAAGTGCAAACCATTAAGTTTTCATTGAATTATTAATTAGGTTTGAAGTTTAGAGCTTGAAAACTGACAATTTTTGTCAGTTGGAGTTGCAATTTTTGTCATGCTTTGCCCAATAACATTCCCAAAAGAATCGTTCAAATCAGAAAAAAAACAACTTTCGGATACCCCACAAATTGCATCGGGTAGGTTAATTAAAAAAAGTAGATGTTACCTTAAAAATCCCACTTTTGAGGGATTGATTCCTGAAAAAACTTGCTGTAAACTTAAATCGTAGCACCAAAAAACCAGGAGGGTTAAAAATAATGACGCAGTTACAGGAAAACAGAACAGGAGTCCGAAGGTCTTACAGCCAGTTGGTAAGTTATGGACTGATTGCCGAAGGGATAAACACTGTAAAACATGTTCAGAATGAAGGCTTATGTGTTGATATAAGCGATGACGGAATGGGGTTGCTTACAGAAAACGCTTTGCACAAAGGTCAGGTTATAGAAGTTTACCTGCCAGCGAATAAGACGATGATAAAGCTTCCTGTATTTGCCGAGGTTGTTTGGTCAACGCCTGTTGTAGATAATTTCAGAAGCGGCTTAAAATTTCTCAAATAAAAATTTATTCAAAACAAGGAGGGTAATAAATGAAAAGCAGCAGAAGTAGTCAACTATTTAGGGCAATGGTTGTGCTGCTTGCCATGATGACCGTGATGTTTTTTACGGCATCAGCG
>JBBILM010000100.1:0-7458 GCA_037444915.1 Nitrospirota bacterium
TAATCATCCCCCTTTTCTAAAGGGAATTACCCACTCAATATGAGAAAGAACCATATAGATTGATATAGCCGGATATTTTGATTCTTTGTCATAGTCCATCCATAAGATTAAATGCAAGGGCTACAGATGCAATCGCGGCTGTCTCTGCGCGAAGTATTCGCTTGCCCAGAGTTGTTCTTATGAGCCCGCAACTTTCAGCGCGTTTTACCTCTTCATATGTGAAGCCTCCCTCCGGGCCAATCAGTATAAAAATGCTCTCGGCAGGCAAATTGCCAAACCAGTCTGTTGATTCATCCAATGCTATACTTTCCGCATCGGTCTTATTAATTTGAATATCAGATATTTTTCTTTGCCTTATCCTTCTGATAGCATCGGATAGAGAGCATCCGCCTTCTTCCCAGAAAATAAAGCCCCTCATACTGTTTAAACCGCATGATTTAAGGAACTTCCAGAAGTCAACAGGCTCGTGAATCACAGGTATAAATGGTCTTCCGCACTGCTCGGCTGCCTCTTCAGCAATCCTTTGCCATCTTTTCATCCTTCGGGTCTCTTTAACCACGCATCTCTCAGTGATAATAGGAACTATTTCCTTAATGCCGAGTTCTGTGGTCTTCTGTACCACAAAATCAAAATTCTCACCTTTTAGCATTCCCTGACAGAGGACAAGATAAACCCCTGATTCCACATCTGATTTAAGCTCATCAATAATGTCCACAAATACGAATCCATTTGAAATTTGCGCTATCACAGCCTCATATAATCTCCCAACTCCGTCAATAACTGATAACCTTTCCCCCTGCCTGCATCTAACAACGGATATAAGATAATGGGATTTGTCTTTGTTCAAACGAATCGCGGTCTTTTGCTCAACAAGTTCCGGAGGGATAAAAATCCTCATTTTCGCGGGAAACCCTGACCGCGTGGCTCTACTTATCATCCTTATCTTCCTCTATTACAAGATTGACGTCAGGATATTTATTTATGAGATAGCGATTTTCTGGCGTGTCTTTAACAAAAATATTAGCCACCTTGTCAGCATATATCAAATGCCAGTCTTTTCTTTCCATTAAAAATAGGGATATAGCTGAATTTGCCTTATATATAACCCAGTCTATCCGGTATTTCTCTATAACCTTTTCCCATCCGGGCTCGATTCGCGTTATTTTAAAATACTCCTTCATTCTGTCCGCTCCGTACATATCAGACCTGCCGTCAAAAAACACCTTATATTGAGGCCATGCAGCATAAATAATATAATCTCCGAATTCATCATCATTGAACATGTTGCCCTTAATCTGCTCTTTCTTCAGAAACTCCACTGCAGCGACAGGCTTTGTCTTTTCGTCAAAGGCATAATTAATGCCACCGCTGGCCGCAAATATTACAACCAATGCAATGGTTAAAATGGGGAATAGATAACCCTTTGACATGGCATCAGTAGCAGCTATTCTTTCCGCCCTTTTTCTGATAAATTGTTTGAACCTTGATTCACCATCAAGCAACGCGTCAGCTTGTCTTATAAGAATAGGCGCTGTAATAATGCCAAAGAGCGGAATATACCTTGCTGAGTATAGCGACATATACGTAAAGAGAAGTACAAGCCCGGTTTCTATGATATTCAGGGATTTCCTCGAAACTGCCAAAATAGCCAGCATTATAAATAATAAGTATTTAAATAACATTGGCTCATGAAAGTTAGGCGAAAGCCATTCAGTTACATGATCCATAATAAATTGATTAGAGGTTAGTTTAAATGGAAACAGCAGGATGTCATGCCCATACGGGTTAATCAGGGTTGCAAAAAGACATCCAACTATTATTATCCCAATTTTTCTTGCTTTTTTTGATGCCACGGCGTCTTTATGAACTATAGCTTTAAACAGATTCCCAAAAAGATAGATGCTTGCAAGAATAAAACCTGCCATATAGCCGCCATGCAGGTTGACCCACAGCAGCATTATCAGGGGAAGGAAATAAAGCCTGTTCCTGTTATTGTATTGGAAATCATCGAGCAGGTAATACCAGATAATTATTAGAACGAGCGAAAATATGTGAGGTCTTGCGAGCCAGTGTATCGTGGAAGATGCTAAAGCCAATACAACAATAATAACGGCAATAAGGATGTTGCTCTTATATGTCTGGACAACCTTAAAAAGAAGATAATAAGCTGATGCTATAATAAATCCAAAAAAAAGGACAATTCCCGTTAAACCGAACTGCCTGTGGATTAACGCCATTATAATCTCAGAAAGCCATTCATGCGCAGTCCATGCCAGCGGGGGGTGTGAATAAGAAAAGGGGTCTTTGAAAGGGAATGTAAGAGTATCAAGCATAAAATCGCCTGCCCTTATGTGATAACCCGTATCTCCATCAGCTAAAAGTCCCTGTCCTGCAAATGACAGGTAAAGAAAGGTGCTTATAAACAGAACATCCGCAATCGAGGGAATGAGAAAAGAGCTTTTTTTTATCATATGCCATCAATTATAACATGGCAAGTCAAGAAAAATAGAAGAATATTAAATAGAAGCATATTAGTCGGAAGGTGTCATTTTCTTTTTAAGAATTCTGTTTTTATTGCTATTAATACTATGCCTAAAATTGCTATCATTGAAACGATTTTTGAGTAATGCCTGATAGGGGTATCCTCAAATTTTAACCTGACAATATGGTCACCTCTTGGAATATTAATAAGCATAGCACCAGTATCTTTTTCTGTTTTTATTGCAGTTTCTGTTTCGTTTATATACGCTTTCCATCCGGGAAAGTTAAAGGTTCGTATCCTTAAAGTAAGCGCTTCACCGGCTTTTATGGTAAATTTTCTTTTTTCAGACCACCACTCCACTATTTCAGCGGTTCCTTTGCCGTGGATTATGGCTATTTTCTTTGTGTTCTCATCGCTACTATCTATCTTATTAATATCTAAACCTATAGGCAGATGTTCTGCGGCTACATTAACAGCCTTGTCAGACATTAGTTCCTGTTCGGCAAACGCAGATGCCGAATTAATATATCTGCAATCTAAGTAAAAACATAATAAAAACAAGACTGCAATGAATAAGTGGCTTTTTTTGCCTGTCTTTATAACACCATAGTAATGAAAAGCAGCAGACGATAAAAAAACTACGGCAAAGGCAATAATATGTAGCCAGCGTATAGGATATTGAATATATTTAAAAAAGGGAGTGTATTCCCAAATAAAGGATGAAATCCCGAATAGGAAAAATATGCTGCATATAGATGTTCCCAAGAAAAACTTATGCATTGTATATGCCGCAGGCATGTGGTTTATTCGTATGCTTTTTATTGAGTGCATGAAAAATATCGATGTTAAAATTCCAAAAAAAAACACGTAGAAAATAAATGTGCCGTAATTTGCCCGCCAAAAATTATCGGGTGGAAGATAATTTTGAAGATTTGCGAGTCCAGGGAAAATAAAGAAATTAACAAAAGAAAAACCGCCTCCGTATGTTATAAAGCCTTTAAGGTTGACAAGCTGTTTTTCATACACAAGAGGCAAAATATATGCAGCGGATACAATGACCCCGGTTAATGCCATAAAGGGGCCAATTAGTAAGTCCTTTAGATTTTTATTAACTATAGACATATAAATTACAAATGCCGCTATTATGAATGTAAACATATAGGCATTGATTAAATGCGTAAGAATTAAGCCACCATAACAAACACCGGCGTATATAACATATATGTGCTGACTACTTTTGAGATATTTGCAGATGAAAAGTAAAATTGGCGAAAACCACATAAAGGAAATTATGGAGGCAAATGTCCCGGCATAATATATCTGATAAATATTGTAGGGAAGCAATATGTAGAAAGAGGCTGTTAATAGTGCAACTTTTTGAGAATAGAATTCACGTACAAGGAAAAATATGCCCATAGCTCCGAGAAAAAGGGAAATGAATTTGACAATATTCATGGCCTGTATTGTTGAATCAGTAAAGATGTTGAAAAATGCGACCAAATAAAAGGCGAGGGGAGGATACAGAATGAATGTAGGGCTGCCGTATCCCCAGAAATTAAACGGCATCCAGCGAGGATATATTACTCCTTCTTTTAAAGCTTCATTGAACTGCCATGCCCATCGTGTAAATGTAAATGCGTCCTCTGTAATGAAATTAAAATAATCCGCAGTTCCAAGCTGTTTCAGCATTGTTAATGCCGAAAGAAAAAGCAGAACTGTAATGCTAAAGATATTATTAAATTTAAATTTAATAATCATTAAGAATTGCGTTGTTATGATATAATCATAAATATTGCTTTGGTAAGAATATAATATCACAATAATCTTATCATCATCATTAATATAAACTCGTAATGAATACATCATACAATCTGCCTGAAGAAATAACCATACATTATTCAAAGATATTTGTGATAATATTTTGCTTTCTCCCCTTAATTCCTCTTTGGCACTTCGAGTATTTGCCGTTTCAGGATTATCCAAACCACTTTGCGAGGCTCGAAATAAAGGCAAACTACGAAAAATCAGATTTTTATAAAGAAAACTTCCGACCGATACCTTTTGAAGGATTACTGCCTCCTACTTATGTAACACTTGATATGTTTGTTAACAGACTTATGGCTTCTATTGATACGGATAGTGCTATGAGGGTTTTTATAAGTCTTTATGTCATCCTCTATGTAACTGCTATCTATCTCTTGTCAAAACAGCGGAACAGTGATTTTTCTTTGCTTTTGCTTGTCAATCTGCCATTTATATATTCGGCTTTTTTCTATCATGGATTCCTTAATTTCCTTGTAAGCATCCCCCTGTTTTTATTAACTATATGGTCAATCGAAAGGTTCAGAGCAGACCAAAGCAAATCTAATTTCTTTGTAGTCTTGTGTTTTATATTTGGGCTTTATCTTACGCACATATTTACATTCTCACTTCTATGTATTTTTCTAATATCCTACCTTTTTTCAGTTGATATAAAGATGGTGAAACGTATAATTATTATCGCCACATTATCTCTTGTTTTGATTATAAGTTTTAGTATTATTGATATTAAAATCAAATCATTTGATGAACCGCTCTTATTGAAATTAATATTTTTAAGCGCGCCGTTTTCCCATCTTTCGACAAAATTACTTATTATAACATCAACTATTTTTATAGCTGCTCTCTGTTTAATAGTTCTTGATTCAACTTCTTATAAAAGGCAATATCTCATAGGTTCCTTTATTTTTTTTCTGATTTATCTGATCTTGCCATTTAAAATAATGGCGGGCTTTGCAGATGCAAGGGCATTGCTTTTTTCTCTCATATTATTCACGCTGTCGATGAATCTCAAAGGAAGGTATGCGGGTATCTTAAGGCTGTTAATGACGGTTATTTTCATCATAAATCTCTCGTGGCTATGGGTTTTCTTCACCGAGTTCAATAAAAACTTTTCTACCCGATGCGCTGCTTCAATGAAATCGCAAAGCATAGTTCTGCCGGTTACTGCTATAAACTCTGAAAGTTTTGCTGTCAGGCCATATTTAGCTGCATGGGGGTATTTTCTGAGAGATATTGAGATATTGACACCGTACCTCGTTACAGGCAATGTTTTACAGATAGAATATATAAATAAACCACCTGCACCGTTAGCGTGGTGGGCTATTCACGGAGACATAGAAAAGGGGCGTGAAATGTTAGACGCAATTAAAAATACCTACGATTACATTCTTTTTATAGGAAGCAATGCCGAGATTGAAAATGTAATAAAAACCTATGCTGATAAAGTTTGTTCAGACGGCGTTGTAAGCCTCTACAAGGTAAATTCTGATGGACAAAGGTGGAGAACTGGATTCCGAAAATCGGACAGCCACATATAGCTCTTTGCAAGGCTAATGTTTGTCATAATTCTATGATGTCTCCCGGCTTGTAATCAGGCTTTAAGAGCCAATAATATCCTCCTTTAAAGGCAATTTTTTTTGAACCAAGCTTACTTAATCTTGTTTTTAAATCTGAGATGTAGTTTTGAAAGAAATTATCCCTGTCATAAAGAATTTTTACATCCTCTGTCATATCTAAAAAAAGAGGGCTTCCCAGTTTTACCTCTTCCATTGTCTTGAAGACAGGTGAAATATAGGGATAAATGTTGTTTTTAGCCATCATTCTTATGTCTTCAGAAAGCTTGTTTTCTATATTTTCCACAAACTCTGAAATACGCTTTATCCTGCCGTTTGGCAGATCTTTAGCAACAATCAGAACATCTATATCTGAATCAGGTCTGAAGGTATCTTTAGCTACTGAGCCAAAGATTACTATGCTTATAATCCTATCTCCATAGAAATCAATAGCAATTTCCTTCAGTCTTTCTATCAATTTGTAATATTCTTTTCTATAACTCATTACATGTTGATAAAGGCTATTTCATCCCCAATGCCTGTGAGTGTATCGTCAATTATACCACACGGCAGTTCGAGAACACTCGCCGCTTTGAAATATATTCGTGTTATACGATTAGGCAACAGATTTTTCTTAACCGCGACTACACGGCTTTTCATATCAAGAAAAATCACGTCAATGGGAAATCGCATTCCGATTGTATGAACACTGTTGCAGGGCTTTATCCAGAGCGATTCTCCCGGCTGAAGGCCTTCTCTTCCAAGAAGTCCCCTCATCCGCTCTAAGACTTTTTCAGCGATTATCACATTTCCTGACAGTTCTTTGCCGTTTCTTACATTATACGCATTCATTTTAACTTGTAATTCCCTGTAGCTTGCTACAGAGTTGCCTTATTGTCGTCAGTCCGCATACCCGATTGCTTATTTCGAGGACAGGCTTGATGCGGAATCCAGTATCTATAGTTCCCTGCCTTCGCAGGAACAGCGTCTGGATTCCTGCTCCCTGCTTACTGTCTTCAGGGACAAGCTTCGCAGAACGACGGCATAATGAATTTTTGGATCTTCGTGCTTTCCTGTGGTATCCCCCTCTTTGGCAAAGAGGGGTTAGGGGAGATTTTGCAAATCATGTCCTTAAAATCTCCCTCAATCCCCCTTTTTCAAAGGGGGGCAACATCTCACTTGCCCACACAAAAACCGGCTCTTTCTCATCTCAAATGGGTAATTCCCCCTTAGAAAAGGGAAACAACCCCCTTTAATTCCCCCTTTGTTAAGGGGGAATTAAAGGGGGTTGTTCTCATATCTGTCAACCCATCCTTCGATTGCCATTAACACATTTTCTATATCTTTTTTAACGTCTTTATCATTAAATCTGATAACCGTCAATCCTGCTGATTCCAATGTCCTTTGTCTTTCCATATCGTATTGGAATCTCCCGTCATGGCTTTCTCCATCAATTTCAATTACCAATTTCAGTTTGCTGCAATAGAAATCAACGATGTAATTTCCTATGGGCTTTTGCCTCATAAACTGATATCATCTAATCTTTCTTGGTATTGTCAAAAATCATTTTCCCTCTCCCCTTGTGGGAGAGGGTTAGGGTGA
>JBBILM010000101.1:0-7341 GCA_037444915.1 Nitrospirota bacterium
ACCAAAGACCAAAGACTAAAGACCAAAGACCAAAGACTAAAGACCAAAGACTAAAGACTAAAGACCAAAGACCAAAGACAAAAGACCAAAGACAAAAGACCAAAGTCTATAGTCTATTGTCTTTTGTCTATGGTCTATTTGAACAGTTCAGGGTTTAATTCAAGGGCTTTTTTCATGGTTTTTTCAGATTCCTCTTTTTTCCCGAGCGCATCGAGCGCCATCGCGAGGTTGGCCACAATCTGGGCGTTTTGAGGGTCAAGCTCGATTGCCTTTCTGTATGTTTCCTCAGCTTTTTGCATGTCGCCCCTGTAAAAATACACATTGCCCAGATTCGCCCATGCAGGCGCATAAAGCGGAAATATCTTTAGATGCCTTTTCAGGTACTCCTCTGCGCGGTCATAGTCGGCCAGTTCTATATATATAATTCCTATGTTGTTATATGGCATTATCTCACGAGGAGCCGCCTTTATAGCCCTATTATACGCTGACAGCGCATCAGTGAAAGCTCCTTTAATCATATACATGCTGCCCAACTCAAGGTTCGCAAAGGGATATAATGGATCCAGTTCCAAAGCCTTTTCATAATTTTCTATTGCCAGATCCGTGTCTCCTTTAAGTGCATAAAGATTGCCTATGCGGTAATAGCTCAAATAGGTTTGCTGAAGCGAGTGAGGTTTTAAAAGATAGGTCAAAGCCCTGTTATAATCGCCTTTTTTTGTGTAGTAAACCCCCAAATTCAGGTACGGTTCAGGCGATGCAGGGTCAAGCTCCAAAGCCTTTTTCATGTAAAGTATGCCATCTTCTTCTTTTCCGTCATTAAAGAGCGAGGAGCCGAGATTTATCATAATCCTTATCTTCCGGGGCGATTTTGATTCAGCATCGCTCCAGATTGAAACCTCTGTTTTCCAAAGGGAGTTTCTTGCCGCGGTCGCGGCAATCAGAAGCAGCGCAAGAAAGGGGAAAAAGAGCAATCTATAAACAGATAACTGCATTGTTTATAATAATATACTTTTGATAAAAAATGCAGTTGGTTTAATTGCAGTTTTCGGATTAAACTGTTAGTATAAATCATGTCATATTTCGAAACTATTTTCTTCTGGCTGACGACATTTCTTTATGGAATATCAAGCGCTTTGTATATCTACGCGCTCGTTTTCAAGAACGAAAAGGTATTTGAGAAGATACATTATTTTGTTGTCATTGGCTTTATTTCTCACACGCTCGCTATAGCCGCAAGGTATGCCGCGATAGGCAATCTTCCTGTTGCCGGAGATTATGAAAACGGGCTTGCCGGTTCGTGGATTACAGTGCTGTTTACTCTTTATATAATGCTCAGACAAAAGCCACTGCGTATTTTGGGCATGGCGACATTGCCATTTTCCTTGCTGATGCTCGGCTACGGGGTCATGAGGGCAGGCGAACTCGCGCCCATGACAGTGTCGTTAAAATCCTTCTGGCTCTACGTGCATGTCTTTTTCGCGTGGCTCGCCTTTGGCGCGTTCACGATAGCATTCGGTTTCGGCATTATATATATCCTGAAAGAGAAAAACACGGCCAATGAGTTCTACAATAAATTCCCTGATCTGTCAAGGCTCGATGACCTTATGTTCAAATATGTGATATTCGGCTTTATAACCGATACTGTCATGATAACCTCTGGCGCTATATGGGCAAAGGATTTATGGGGAAGCTACTGGGGATGGGACCCTGTAGAGACATGGTCATTGGTGACATGGATTATTTACGGCATCGTGATACATCTGCGCGTGACACTCGGCTGGAAAGGCAGGAGGCTCGCGTGGATAGTAATTTGCGCTCTGGCAGGCATGATAATAACCTATTTCGGGATAAACTTCTTTGTGGAGTCGAGCCTGCACATATTTGAGGCGTGGAAAGAGATGTAAATAATTAAGAATTAAGAATAGATGAATAATGGCTAAGAAAATCTTGCTTTCATTTTTAGTAGTGTCGGTTCTTGTTTTAGGCTCGGCAGCAGTATTTGAGAAAGGCCTTTTTTTATCCGCCTATCAAAGCCGTCTGAAGCTTAAGGAAGAAGAGAAGGCTATCAGGGACACTATCCGCTTGTACAATAAAATAATGACTGATATTTACGTAAGCGACGGCATTCCGGCAAGACTTAATGATTTCCCGGCAACAAAACAGATAAGGCATGAGCTTTTCAAGCATATCGGGTATCTCAGGGAAAAAGGACTGATACTCATATATGATATGGCTGATATGCATGTCAAGGAAATAAAGATGTCTTCCCCGTTAGCAGCAGAGGCAATCGTGTTTGAGGAGTGGAACTATATTTACAGGAAGAACCCCTCAAGGGAATTAGCTTCTTCGATAAAGGGACTTGGTCAGGGATTCAAATATTTATTGAGCAAGCAGGACAACAAATGGATAGTTGTCAACTATGTTCCCATTGAAATTGAGATCGATAAAAAAGATGAATTCCTTTTCTAAACTCCTGTTTTTTTTAATCTCTTATGAGCTTTTCCTTTCCCTTGCCGCATGTCTCGTAATATGGGGAGGGGCGGCTTTGTATTTTCTGAAGATGGAGCCATGGGATGCTGTTAATATCCTCCCTGTGAAGACACTTCTCGTTCTCATATTCATGAACAGGCTTTCAGGCTCGATTTATGAAGGCGCAAAAGGCAAAAGGACTGTTTTGCTTTCAGCGGGCATTATAGTGTTATTGAGCGGATTTCTTGTGAATTATCTTTACAGGTTCGAGGGTGTGATGCACCTTGGAGAGGGTGAAAATTTCACTGAATACGAAAGCCGGAAAAGAGGGCTTATGGCGAGGCCTCTGGATATCCCTCTTGTTATGGAGAAGGTTGAGGCAGACCCGTTTAATTTGGAAAAAGGGGCCAAGGCAGAGATATATGATTTAATGAATAAAAAAAATGCTGTTTTTAACATCGGGCAATACAGAAAATGGAATTCAGGGGTGAGCGTTGGGGTTATGAGCGTGGATCTGGCGCCGCGAATTCTTATCGAGGATAAAGAAAGGGAGCTCTTTTCAGCTTTTTATAAGATCAACCTTTATCCCAAGGGCAATATTGACCATTTCACTGTCATAGCGCCTCCGCACAGGTTTTATCTCAGCCTTACTAAAAAGGATGACAAGCCTTTTAATCTCAAAATCCTCTCAGGCAAGCTTGTAGTTGTTAATCAGGATTTGGCTCTTGGCGAAAAAGTAAAGCTTGACTGGCTCGATATATCAATTCCTGAGACAGCCTATTGGGCTGAGATACACGTTAAATATTACCCGGGCAATATGATTATGTATCTTGGACTTATTTGTGTATTGGCAGGGATTGTGATGATTTACATTCCAGCGGGCGCTAAAAAATGATACTCGCTAAGATAATAAGGACGCTAAAGTCTGTCAGGTTTACTTTGCTTCTCATAATAGCGCTGACTGTTGTTTTTCTTCTTGGGGTTATAATTCCGCAGAAAGACCTGCTCGGCAAAGAGATGTATTTCAAATGGAGGGCTGAGCAGCCTGAACTTGTTCGCTTCCTTGAATTATTCGAATTAACAGATATATATATATCTCCGATAACTATCGGGCTCTGGGCGCTCTTTTTTTTGAATCTGATTTTCGTTATGTCTGGAAGGATTCCGGCAATATGGAACAGGTGCTTCAGAAATGACATCCCAAAAGACGCAGGACAGATAAAAGGCGGCAGGCATTATGATTTTATAGAAGGCAGGGGAATGACTGAAGGAGTAAAAATCCTTGAAACTGAAGGGTATAAGGTTTTCAGTGATGACAAGGCCTTCTGGGCTGTTAGAAACAGGCTTTCACCCCTTGCCACATTGCTGTTCCATCTCAGTTTTTTCCTTTTGCTTGTTGGAGGGGTGATGACTTTTTACACGAGATTCAGCGCTGAGGCCGAAATTGCGGCAGGCGAGACATTTGAAGGAAATTACACAAAGGTGTATCCTCCCAAGATCGGCGGCACAGCAACAACGGTTTTTACTATAGAAGAAATAAAGCCGGTTTATTATAAGAGGCATCTGCCTGTTGACCTCAATATTACGCTTATGACAAAAAAGGGCAGGCGCGTTATGGGCATAAACAGGCCTTATAAAGAGGACGGACTCTCTTTTATATTCAAGAATCTGGATGTAGCGCCTATTTTCATACTAAAGGACGAAAAAGGCAATGAAATGGATGCGGTAGCCGTAAAATTAAAGGTGCTGAGCGGTGACGAGGATTATTTCTGGATAGGGGATTATGAGTTCAGGACGGTTTTTTACCCTGACTGGGAGGCTGAATTGAATGAGCAGACCCAATCGACAGAGAATATACCGCAGGCGCTGAAACAATCTCCTATGGACGCTGAAAAGACCTTCCAAAAAGAGGTGGTAAATCCGGCGTTCCGTATGGGCGTTTTCAAGGATGGCAGGCTGATAGGCTCGGGATTGTTAAAAAAGGGCGAATCGATTAAATTCGACGGCAACAGCATCATATTTTCGGAAATCGACTACTGGGCTAAATTTTATGTTGTCAAGGAACAGGGACTCTGGATTGTTTATATAAGTTTTGCTTTTATAACAATAGCTCACATTATGAGATTTGTCTTTTACAGGAGGGATATCAAGGGTTTTGAGCAGGAAGGGAGTTTGTATGTATCGGGCAGGACAGATTATTTCCCTTCCATGTTTGAAGACGAGTTCAGGAGGATAGCAGACAGGATCCGCGGAGAAGCCGGGTGAAGGGTTTTATATCGCTATTATTGGTTTTTCTGGTCTTGGTCAGCTCTGTTGCGAGAAACATTACATGGACAGACCCCGTGTCACTTAACGCTGACACCCTTAATAAGTCTCCTTTTAAGGCAAGGCCGCATTACGGCGCAGCGCTGATTTTTTTCAACACAGGAGAAGCTGACAGGGCATTATATCATCTCAATATGGCGGAAAGATTTTTAAAAAACGCTGCATTGCCGCGTAAAAACGATATTTACCTGTTGTACGGAAATATAGCCAAAGAAAAAGGCATGGATGAGGCGGCAATCGGGTATTATGAAGAAGCCCTTAAACATGACTATTATTCTGATTATACACTGGGAGCTATTGTTGTTATGCTCGCGGATAAGGGCAGGATTAATGAGGCCGGGAACTATCTTTCAAGACTCGCAAATAGGCACCCTTCAAAATTTTTGACTAAAATGGCGTCCGGTTATTTTTACCTTGCCGTTGAAATGCCGGTTGAAGCCGCGAGATACCTGTCAGAGGCTGTAGGGCTTAATCCAGACTCGGCGGAAGCGTATATGAAGAGGGCGAGGGCTTATCAGATGCTCGGCAGGGAAAAAGATGCTAAAGCAGATGTGGCAAGAGCGAAAAAGATATATGCGAAATTGTTTTCTGATCTGCCAGCCAATATAGGCGCGCGAAAGGCCTTTGCACTTGGTCTTGCTGAGGTTGGTGATTTTAATGAGGCCGAGGCTCAATTCAGGTATCTGATTGATAAAAATAATGACGACCCTGAACTTCATAATAACCTTGGAAGCCTGCTTGCCATGCAGGGAAGATTTGGGGAGGCGTTAGGGCATTTTCAACGGACAATAGAGTTGCGTCCCGGCGCTGTGGAACCATATCTTAATATGGCAGACGCTCTGGAATCGCTTGGAAGACTTGAAGAGGCGCAAAAATACAGGCTTGCGGCAGAAAGAAAAAAGTGAACAAGGTTTTAACCAAAAGATGCTTGCTCAACAGAATGGTTGAAAGAATTTTTCGGGTTTAATGAACATGATTAATAAAACATGGGGCAGACTGATATTTTTTTCCGCAATAATAATACTATTGGCCGGCATGTCAATTACCCGTAATTTTGTGTGGAAAGATGATCTTATTCTCTGGTCGGATGTTGTGCGTAAAGCGCCTGAAAATCCCCGCGGATTATATAATGTCGCCCTCGGGCTCCACGCCAGAGACAATCTCGAAAAAGCGCTCTTGAATCTCCAGAAGATTGTCGCGCTTAAGAAGCATAACTGGTTCGTATTAAGCGAAATCGGCGCTGTTTATACAGATATGGGGCTGTTTGACGAGGCATTGCTCTGGCATGACAGGGCAATCGCGCTGAAGCCTGATTCACCGGATGTCTGGTCATTCCTTGGGATTACATATGTAAAGATGGGAGAACTTGATATGGCCCTTAACGCATTTGAAAAGTCGCTTGGGTTTAAGAGGGATTCGTCATCAACACATTATTTTCTGGGAAATATTTACAGGCAAATCGATGTCGAAAGAGCCTTTGAGCATTATGAAGAGGCAATTCGTTTAAACCCTGAATACTATGAGGCGCTAATCGATCTTGCTAATCTCTACGATGATACTTCAAATCCAGAAAAGGCATTTCTTCTGTATCAGAGGGCGATTTATCTGTATCCGAAGGCGCATGAGGCTTATTATAATCTCGGGGTGTTTTACGAGAGAAGGGGATATGTTAAGGACGCGGTCGATAACTACAGAAACGCGCTCAGAATAAAGCCTGATTACGAAAAACCCGCGGAAAGACTGAGGCTAATGAGGGAGATTGACGCCTTGCCTTTGCAATGACGGGATGCGATTCAGGTATTCTATGGACTGCCTGTGTTTTGGGTTTGTTGCAAGTGCATTCTTGAACTTTTTAACCGCCATCTCAATATTGCCTGACCTGACATATAAAATGCCCAGATTATAATGCGCTTCTGTGAATTCCGGTTTCAGTTCAACAGCAGAATTGAAATATTCGATGGCTTTATTAATATCACCTTTGGAGGCGTAAATCGAGCCTATATTATAATATGCCTCAGACAAAGTAGGTTTTTGCTCTATGGCGGTCAGGTAATGCTGTATGGCGGCATCTGACATGCCCTTTGACTGAAAAATAATGCCCAGATTGTAGTAGGCCAATGCGAACCGCGGCCTTACTTCGATTGCCTTGTAAAAATACTCTGTTGCTTTTTCGGTCATGCCCAATGATTGGAATATGATGCCGAGGTTGTTGTATGGCAAGGGATTGTTGGATTTCAGTTTTATCGCGGTCTGAAAGTGTTCTACAGCCTTATCAATAGAGCCTTTAAACTGGTATTCAGTAGCGATTTCTATATGACCTCTGGCTTTTTGAGGAGACTTTTTTACGACATCCTGCCATATCGTCAGTTCATCCTGATAATAGGAGTTCCTTTGAAAAGAGAAGGCCGAGAGAGAAATTAACAGCGCAAATAGTATTGTTATCTTCATAATTCATTTTTCAATACCCCACAGTCTCTGCTGTGGGGTTTCCTTACTCTTATCCCCATCTCATTTAACCTCTGTTCCTTTATCTCGTCTCTTTTCATT
>JBBILM010000102.1:0-7187 GCA_037444915.1 Nitrospirota bacterium
CGTGGCAATTGTCGCACTTGTCAGGCGATTCCAGGTTGCCAACTTCTTTCTGTTGAGTGCCGGGCTGCTGAATCTCATTAGGCACTACTGTCGCTCCGTATGATAGTCCTAATCCAATCGTGCACACAAGTAAAGCGATTAATAATGAAACTTTCTTCATCTTCATTTGTACTTCCTCCTTTCTGTTTTTAAAGATATACCCAGCATATCCGAGTATGATTATTGAAATAATTTTATATTAATTGAGCTTTAAGCCTCTAAATTGATTCTTCCTTAAAGGAAATCCCTCTTCCCGTCACCATATAATAGCAACAGCAAAACCCTCTCAGATATAACTCTTATGTCATGCCACTAATAACTATATAATAATGGTTATAAATAACTTATATCATAAAAAAAATAGATAGTCAATAAGCCGTTTAATGCCGAAAAATAGAGATAGAAAGTTGTCATTTCGAGCAAGTGAGCCGAAGCCCTGAGCAAAGCGAAGGGGAGAAATCTTGTCGTTTACCTTAAAGATTCCTCATACCCTTCTGGTATTCGGAATGACAAGCAAATCAAGGTGTTACAAGTCTATGTCTGTTTTTAGGATAATACGTGACCACATATACGGACATATTGACCAGTTTATAGAGGCTATTAAAGGACAAGACAATAAATATGCCAAGGATAGCGATAGATAGGATAAAGGCTGACAGAGCATAGTAGTTTATTAAGATTGCCCGCTTGCTGGAAGGCATTAAATTTAAGTTTAAGAAAAACTTAATATGATTATTCGGACACAGGTTTTTTTTCCTGGCTTTTTACCTCGATTGTATAAATAAATAAGTTTCTGCACATATCAAGCCTCTTAAGAAAGATTTTTTTCTGCGGATTGTCTGAAGCCTCGACTGCAATCTTAAGTTTGTCACACCTTAACACCAATTCATTTAATTCCTCTAACTTCATATTCAGGGTATCTTCTGTTTTGCCGCATAAATAGTCAAACTCGACCCTCCAATCTTCATCAGCATTAGCAAGCGGCAACAAGAAAACCTGGATGAAAAGCAGTGCTAATAAAAATATATACCTTTTCATATTATCTCCTCTCAATTTTTCATTTAGACATAGTAGGGTGGCATCTTTTGCAGTCATGAAGGGGAAAGGCAATCGTGAGATGACATATGCCGCAGAATTTGCCGTCAAGACTTAAAAGCATCGAGAAATGTTTAGTCGTCTTTTGCTTTATATTGAATATATCGGGATGGCAGTTGGAACAGTCAAGCCATGCCGTGTGCTCAGGGTGAGGGAAAATAGCAGGAGGTATTCTGTCCCATTCAGCTTTAAGGTCAAGAGTTTTATCAAATGCCATTTGAGAATCCTCATCCGATATGTAATTCTTTGGCTTGATCAAACCTTCATTAATTGCCTTCACCCAGTCCACTTTGTTCCCGTATTTAGTCTTAGGGAAATTTCTTAATTTTTCGAAATTTTCTTTGCCATACCCTATATTCCCATTATGGCACTTATTGCAATTTTCCTCTCTGTGACCAAAGGCTATCTTACCGTCATGGCAGGCCCCGCAGAATTTCCCTTCCTTATTGGCGTATTCGGTAATTTCTGTTGTGTTCAATTTCATGTTAAACTCAAGCTCAAGGTGACAGACCCTGCATGTATAATGCATACGATGACTCCAGTGAGAAAAGGCAACGGGTTTTACATTATTCTTTTCTGAAGTCCTGTTTATCAGCATGTTGCCGTATAATTCAGGCGGCAACGGTGGCGGAATTTTAAAAAAAGCATATGTGCTCTGATGCAGCAGAAGCACGCCTGCGAATAAAAGAATAATAAACGAAAATACCAAATGCCTCATCAGTATCGCCTATTGCACAGGGCTTACATGGCATCTCTGGCAATCGATATTAGGAAACGCCACTGTCCCATGACAGACCCCGCAGTATTTACTATCGAATATTTCTATCATAGAATATTTAGATGCGCCTTTCTTGACACCTGTAAATATCTCGGGATGGCAGAGTTCGCAGCCGTTCCACACAGCATGTTTTTCATGTGAAAATATGATTTCAGGGATGCCATATGTTTTAGCCTCAAGGGCAACAAAGTCTTTAGGCAATGCCATCTGTTTTCTTTTTATAGAAACGCCCTCAATATAGTCTATAGGCTTTATCAGTCCGTCTTTCTCGGCCTTTTCCCAGTCAATTCCGTTGCCGAACCGCTCCTTCGGGAATTTTGCTGTAAATTCAGCAAAGTTATAGTCCTTTTTAATGTCTTTGCCAAGAGAGTGGCATCTGTCACACGTTTTTTGAGTTTCCGCGGTCATCTCTTTGGCGCATGCCCTGAAAACCCTTCTATCATCACCAACCATTTTGCCGTTATGACAGGTTCCGCAGTAAAAGCCGTTCATATTGTCCGCGGCTCTTACGCCGGTAGCGCCAGCCTTCATTCCAAAGGCTATGTCAACATGGCATAACCTGCAGGTGAATTTTGCCCTGTGTACCCAGTGATCAAACACCACAGGAGCCATCCTGTTTTTCTCCGCAAAATTATTCATTACAACCTTTCCGTAATCGTATGGAAGTGGCCGTTTCTTTTTCACACCTTTTTCCTGGGCAACAGCCATTGTTATGGTAAGAGCAATCAATAAAATAAGAACTACAGAAGAAATTTTCTTCATCTCCGCCTCCTTTTATTATTTAATATTGATAACAGGCGAACATTTTATAACCATGTCAAGCATTAAACCAAACGGTTTATTTCAAAGCTTACTTGAAAATAACACATTAAACCCTATATTAACAATATTTTATAAGTATTATATTTCTCTTCCATTGCTGACTTACCGTGCCCGATTATGTTATTTTAAAAACAGGGAATAATCGCTGCGTACAAATAACAGCGCAAAGGTTTATTAGCATATATTCGGGTATAATCAAAGAAACAAAAAGGGGTTGAATGAAAGGCAAAGTTGTCTCTATAAATATAAGCGATAAAAAAGGTGTCAAAAAGAAACCTGTTCCCGAAGCAGTCATAAATGAAAACGAAGGCATTCAGGGAGATGCACATGCATCTTCGGATTCGCATCGGCAGGTCAGCATGCTCGCAACTGAAAGCATTAAAAAGATGCAGACAGCCGGTCTTGATCTAAAGCCCGGAGATTTTGCAGAGAATATAACAACCGAAGGCATTGATCTCCTCTCACTTCCCGTCGAAACGAGAATAAGGATTGGCAATGACGTTATTGGAGAGGTCAGCCAGATAGGCAAGGAGTGCCATTCCAAATGCGCCATATATTATCAGTCAGGCGATTGTATAATGCCAAAAGAGGGCATATTCATCAAGATTCTTAAAGGCGGCAGCATAAAAAAAGGCGATGATATACTGGCCAAGCCGAGAAAATCAATAGAAGAATACAGTTAATTACCAGATGATAACAATTGCTGTTCTTACTCTAAGCGATAAAGGCGCATCCGGAGAGCGTGAGGATATCAGCGGGCATTTAATCGCGGAACTTTTTAAGGCTGTGGGCAAAGTCATTCATTACGATATTCTGCCTGATGATCGGGATTTGATAAGACAGAAACTTTTGGAATACGCGGGCAAGGTTGATCTTATTCTTACAACCGGCGGTACAGGACTTTCTCCAAGGGATGTTACGCCTGAAGCCACGCGCGATATTATCGAAAGGGAGATTCCGGGCATAGCCGAGGCCATGAGAATGGAGGGATTAAAAAACACAAAAAGGGCAATGCTTTCCCGTGCAGTTGCCGGTGTAAGAAACCAGACTCTTATAGTAAATCTGCCTGGAAGCCCGGTCGCGGTGAGGGAAAATATAGAAACCATTATGGATGTAATACCCCATGCAATAAAAAAAATCAAAGGGGACAAGGAAGAATGCGCGAGATAATCCATTTAAACATACATGAAAAGCAGACGCCTGCGCCCCGGACTTGCCGCACGATTGGCGAGCTGATAAAAAATATTTTTTAGGGACTGACAATATGAACGATGTATCTTTTCCATTGGCTTTTTTAGCGGGTTTGTTATCATTCCTTTCACCATGTGTTTTGCCGCTTGTTCCCGCGTATGTTTCGTTCATAACAGGGCTCTCATTTGACGAACTTAAGTCAAGGCCGGATATATCAAAGACAATGGGCAACACACTTGCCTTTGTTTTTGGATTTTCGGCTATTTTTGTCTCACTGGGCGCGTCATCGTCATTAATAGGCGGCTTTCTGCTTCAATATCAGGATTACATGAGAATAATCGGCGGCATTCTTACTATTGTATTTGGATTTTTTATTTCAGGCATTATAAAAATAGATTTTCTGATGCGTGAAAAAAGATTTCATATAAGCAACAGCCCTGCTGGTTACGCAGGCGCTTTTTTTATTGGAATGAGCTTTGCCGCCGGATGGACTCCATGCATCGGCCCTATACTCGGAACTATTCTGATATACGCGAGCTCACAGGGTTCCGCTTCCTATGGATTCAAGCTTCTTTCTGTTTATTCACTCGGACTTGCTATCCCTTTTATACTTTCAAGCCTTGCCGTAAACACTTTTTTTGCTTATACGCGGAAACTTCACAGGTTTATGAGGGTTATAATGATAGCAAGCGGCCTTATTTTGATTATTTTTGGCATAATGCTGCTTACAGACAGCCTGGGACAATTAACAGCGCTGTTTCCTGACCTTGGGATCAGATTTTAGTCAGTCACGCTTATAATAGCCCACTTTATCACATCCATCAGGCGGTTGAGGTTTTCAGCGCTTATTATTAATGGCGGCATTATAACAACCACATTACCCAGAGGCCTTATTATTACCCCCTGTTCCCTCGCTTTATAGCAGACCTTCCATGCAATCCTTTCCTCTAAAGGAAAGGGGGACTTAGCGGCTTTATCAACAACAAGTTCTATGCCTCCCATAAGACCTTTGTTTCTTACATTGCCGACATGTGGAAGTTCGGCGATTTCGTTCAGTCTTTTTTCAAGGAGGGCGATCTTCGGGGTCATGTTCTGAAGTGTTTCTTCTTTTTCAAAAACCTCAAGAGATGCAATGGCAGCGGCACATGCCAACGGATTGCCTGTGTAGGAGTGCCCATGAAAAAATGTCTTTAATTCGCTGTATTCACCTAAAAAAACATTATAAATCTCTTCTGTTGCAAATGTGGCAGCTAAAGGCAGATACCCGTTTGTTATGCCTTTTGATACACACATCAAATCAGGCACAACATCCTCATGCTCACAGGCAAACATCCTACCTGTTCTTCCGAATCCGGTAGCCACCTCATCCGCTATCAAAAGAACTCTGTAACGGCTGCACAACTCCCTGACACCTCTCAAATAACCTTCAGGCCAAACAATAATACCGCCAGCGCCCTGAACTAAAGGCTCAACAATAACAGCCGCAATTTCACTGCCATGCGTTTGCAATATCTTTTCCATTTCATCAAGACATGCCAAAGAACAATCGGGACATGTCTTCTTCAACTCACATCTGTAGCAATAAGGGGAAGGCGATTTGAAAGTCTTAAAAAGCAGGGGACTAAAAATATCGTGGAACAAGTCTATGCCTCCAACGCTGACAGCTCCGATTGTATCGCCGTGATAAGCATTTTTAATGGAAAGAAAACTTGTCTTTCCTCTTACGCCCTTATGCTGCCAGTACTGAAAAGCCATCTTCAAGGCGATCTCTACGGACGTTGAACCATTGTCAGAATAAAAAACCTTTGACAGCAAAGGTTTGTCTGCTATCTCCCCCTGACCGCCTTTAGTCATGCGGGGTGAAAGCTGATTATGACCGGGCGCAATTTTTATAAGCTTCTCTGCCAGTTTTATAGCAGGCACATTGCTTAATCCGAGGAGCGTTGAGTGTGCGATTTTATCAAGCTGCGACCTTACGGCATCATCTATCTCCTGCTTCCTGTGTCCATGCACATTCACCCAAATCGAAGACACGCCGTCGAGATACCATTTTCCACAGGCATCCTTTAAAAAACAGTCCCTGCCCTCTGTTATTATTATCTGCTCTGCCTCGAGCCAGTCCTTCATCTGTGTAAAGGGGTGCCAGATATATTTTTTATCTGTTTCCGCGATTTTCTTTATTTCATCATGATAGTTCATATTGCTTGTTTTTTTGGTTTAAAGTTTATTGCACACAGCGCATTCAGGGTCTTTGTAAGCCTTGTATTTTTTGAACTCCACTCCCCTGCCTTCCCACACCAGTATTTTATTCTTAATGTTATCTCCCGTTCCCGTGAGGTGTTTTATTGCTTCAAGAGCCTGCAGCGAGCCAATAACTCCGGGCGTGGCGCCCACAACAGGAAATGTTTCCGAAGGCGGGGCTTCAGGAAACATGCATCTCAGGCGCGGAGTCTCAGGAGGATTAATGAAACTAAGCCTGCCCTCCATTCCCCATATGTTCCCGTAAACAAGGGGAATATTTTTTCTGATTGCGGACTCATTAAGAAGATACCTTGTCGGGAAGTTATCCATGCAATCCAAAATAATATCAGCGTCGCCCACAAGCTCGTCAACATTTTCAGCCACTATTTTATCCGTAAAGGCTGTCACAGAAATATGAGGATTTAATTCCTCAATCGTCTGCTTTCCTGATACAGCCTTGTTAGTGCCTATCCTGTTATGGTTATGCAGTATCTGCCTGTTCAGGTTAGTCCAGTCAGGAGAATCAAAATCGCATATCCTGATATTCCCGACACCAGCAACAGCGAGGTAAATCGAGACTGGAGAGCCGAGTCCGCCAGCGCCTGCAATAAAAACCGTGGAGTTTTTAAGTTTGATCTGAACATCCTCGCCCCATTTCTCCATCATCATCTGGCGGTTGTATCTTTTTAGTTCTTCTTGAGAGAGCATCTGTTCCTCCGGCATTACAGCGTAATAGCTAAATTTTTAGACAGTGTCATGTCGCATTGTAAAGGCTTTAAATCATGTAAGTCTTGCCTCTTATGCAACAGTAGCGTTTATTTTATGAAAAAGCCGGAAATTATATCAAATTCCGATCCTCACCATGCGGATACGAGAAAAAATTACATGCTATACTATTTGCATCACTCATTAACCGCCATATGATTTTTTACAGAAAAAAAAGGAGTAATTAATGCTTTTTATTTTTGCCTCATCCGCAAAATTTATGGGTGGTTTCCGGCGTTGGCAAATCACCCAACGT
>JBBILM010000103.1:0-7055 GCA_037444915.1 Nitrospirota bacterium
GCATTCTCTTATAATGAGCCAATACAACATGTTGGGGCTACCCATTAGAAACCCGAATGCGCCAGATATATAAACAGGAAAAGGACGGGAGATTGGGAAGACAGGGAGCAAGTCTCAGGCGTGTAATAGCGATTTTTCTATCGCTTTTCTGATTATTTCCCTTGTTTCTTTGTCATTAATGTTCGAGATGGTCTGATCTATCCATTCAGAGTCTGAATCTGATATCAGCTTCGAGAAATTATCATCAGGCTTTGTTTTTAGAGAGGTTGCTTTTATAGGGCTGCCGCTTTTTTTCCTATAGACGCTGCCATGTTTAAATTTGACCGACGCAATTCCGTATGCAGAGAGTTTCGCGATTATATCCTGTTTAAAAAACTTTAACTGTCCGAGCCAAACAGGCGAGTCGACATTTATGCTCAGTTCCCCACCTTTTATATCTACTGGATATGTGTGAAGTGAAAGCGGTTCCTTGAATAGATTATCCCAATTGTTTTGCAGGGAATTGAGCGTTATCCTGTCCGTGATACCGAGGTTTTTGTAAGCAGATGTAAGAAGCGAGCCTATTGATTTCATTTTTCCCGCGAGAATCGCCGCACACCGCGCAAATAGTCAGAAAGTCAATGCGGCGCTTACTATATGGAATATCCCCTGAGTATCCTTTTTGGTTCGACCAGAAATAAACGCCTTGTACCTTTATACTGCCTTTACGACCTTTTTTGAACGTATGCATCTGGTGCAAACATTTGTCCTTTTGGAACCGCCGTTTGTAACTACCTTTATCCTCTGGATATTAGGCATTAGTGCTCGTTTGGTTTTATTGTTTGCATGGCTTACATTATTGCCAACACTTTTTTTCTTGCCGCAAATAGAACAGCTTGCCATATACTTTCCTCCCTTGAGGAGCCAATCGCCTCAAATTCCTGAATTAATTCCTTTGATTTAAAGAGTGACAATGCCCTTTAGCGCATTAATTGCATAAACAAAGTCTTTTATGATAACATTTTGACATTAATGTTGCAAGCATAGTGATAAATGGAAAGCGAGCGAATTCCCTTAACAGAAACTGCAGGGAATCTCCAATGATATATTTGGTCACTAAAGTCACCCGGAGGTTTAAAAATAGATGTCAAATAAAGAAATAAAAGGCGCTGAACTCGCCAAAGAGCTCGGAATAAAAACGACTGATGTGGTCAAAGAGCTTGGAAATATCAGGGGAATAGAGTATAAGAAGGGCACGACTAATGTAAAGCTGAGCGCTGAAGAAGCAGAGAAGATAAGGGAGATATTTGGAGAGGCAGTTAAAGAAGTTCCTGAGAAAAAGATAGCCAAAAAACCTGAGAAAAAGGTAGTAATAGAGGCAGAGAAAAAGAAAGAGAAAGAGATAGAGGCTGTGAAGGAAGTGACGGGAGATGTAGTTATTGAACCAAAAATGGAACTGCCTTTGCCGGATGAAGACGTGGTTCTGCCGGACAGATTTAAAAAGGAAATAGAGGATGTCGAGAAGGTAGAGAAAATTAAGGTAAAGCCCGGATTGCATAAGGCTTTTCAGGCGATTAAGAAGATAGAGCCCAAGAAATGGGTTGAACAGAGAGGGGGCAAAAAGACCAGAGACAGGTTTAAAAAGCCTGAGCCGGTGATGCCTCCTCCGGTTACGGCGCCGAGAAAGAAGTCCATAAAGCTCGAAGAGGGTACGACTGTTAAGGATTTTGCCGCGCTTATTGGACTGAAGATCTCTGAAGTAATAAAGAAATTCATGGAATTGGGATATATGCCCACTGTTAACCAGCCGGTAGACTTGGACTCTGCGATACTTATAGCAGATAGCTACGGCATAAAGGTTGAAACAGTTGCCGCGGGGCAGATAGATGTTATAGAGCATGTTGAAGAAGCGGCTGAAAACCTTGTTCCGAGGCCGCCTGTTGTCACGATTATGGGGCATGTTGATCATGGAAAGACATCTTTATTGGATGCGATTCGCGAGACAAAGGTTACAGAAACAGAGGCAGGGGGTATTACGCAGCATATCGGAGCTTATAAGATATCCCTTCAGGGTAAGGATATAACTTTTCTTGATACACCAGGTCACGAGGCTTTCACGGCTCTTAGAGCTCGTGGTGCAAAGGTAACGGACATTGTTGTGCTTGTTGTGGCTGCTGATGACAGTGTTATGCCTCAGACCGTTGAGGCTATTAACCATGCAAAGGCGGCAAATGTTCCGATAGTTGTTGCCATTAATAAAATAGACAAGCCAGAGGCTAACGTCACAAGGGTTAAAAATGAACTTGCTGAAAGAGGCGTTATCCCGGAGGAGTGGGGAGGCCAGAACATATTTGCCGAGGTCTCTGCAAAGAAAAGGATCGGTATAGAACATTTGCTTGAGATGATATTGCTGCAGGGCGAGGTAATGGAATTAAAGGCAAATCCAAACAGGGGTGCCAGCGGAACTGTGATCGAGGCGAAACTCGACAGGGGAAGAGGGCCTGTGGCAACGGCTCTTATACAGCATGGCACATTGAAAATAGGCGATGCCTTTGTCGCGGGAACTTCTTCGGGCAAGGTAAGGGCTTTAATAGATGATACAGGTAAAAAGATAAAAGATGCGCTGCCATCCACTCCTGTGGAGATTATAGGTTTTTCGGATGTCCCTACAGCCGGGGATGTATTTACGTGCGTCGAAGACGAGAGACAGGCAAGACAGATAGCTCTTGCGAGATTGCATAAGCAGAGACTTGCTGAGATGGCGAGACACAAGAAACTGACCCTTGACGAATTGTATTCCAAGATCAAAGAGGGACAAATCAAGGAACTGGGCATCATTATCAAGGGCGATGTTCAGGGCTCTGTTGAGGCAATAAAACAGGCTATAGAAGGGATCACCCATGCAGAGGTTAAGGTAAGGGTTATTCATGCATCTGTTGGCGGCATAACCGAATCCGATGTAATGCTTGCCGCGGCTTCAAACGCAATTATAATAGGGTTTAATGTAAGACCTGAATTAAAGGCCTCACAGCTTGCTGACAGGGAAGGCGTTGATGTAAGGCTTTATAACATTATTTATGATGCGATTGAAGATGTCAAAAAGGCGCTTGAAGGTCTTTTGGAGCCGACGCTTAAGGAAAAGATACTGGGAAGGGCTGAAGTCAGACAGACATTTCAGGTTTCAAGACTTGGCACAATTGCCGGCTGCTATGTTATAGACGGCATGGTGAGCCGCGCAAGCGAGGGTATAAGGCTTATCAGGGATAACATCGTAATATATGAAGGAAGGATCAGCAATCTCAAGAGATTTAAAGAGGATGTTAAAGAAGTTCAGACAGGCTATGAATGCGGTATTACCATAGAGAATTTCAATGACATAAAGGTTGGAGATATAATAGAAAATTATATTGTTGAGAAAATAGCTGCAAAACTGTAATAAGCTCATAGCTAATATCTCATGACTAACAGCGGTTATGAGTTGTCAGCTATCACCCGCGAGCTAACCATGCATCCATATAAAAGATCACAAAGACTTAGTATTCTTCTCAGAGAGGAAATCGCTGATATTATAATGAAGCGGGTAAAAGATCCCCGTCTGGGGTTTGTTACTGTCACCGACGTTGGCATGTCCCAGGACCTGAAGATAGCCTATGTTTATATTAGCGTATACGAAGGTGATAAGGACCTTACCCTCGAAATATTGAATTCAGCCAGAGGCCTTATTCGCAGCGAGGTTTCAAAAAGAGTCCGTGTAAAATTTATACCGAACATTGAGTTTAGGATCGACAAATCTATTGAACATGGCGACAGGATTGACAAATTACTCAAGGAAATAAAACATGAAACCGATTGAACGATTGATGAAAAAGAGGCGAACTTGATCCCCCCTTTGGAATTGCTCGATTTTCTGAAAAAACAAGACGATTTTCTTATCGCGACACATTTTAATCCTGACGGAGATTGCCTTGGATCCGCTCTTTCCCTGTCAATGGCGCTTCGCAGTATTGGCAAGCAAACAACGCTTTTATGCAAAGACAGGGTGCCAGCGCAATACAAATTCCTTCCGGGCAGCGACGCATTTATTACATTTGAGACAATTAAGAACTCTGAGTCAGGAGCGGCTGCTTTTGACAACCTGATACTGGTGGATTGCAATGACCTTGACCGTATAAGCTCAGAGCCTGCCGATTACAAGATTATAGGGTTCAGAAATTCAATCGTCATAGACCATCATGAAACTGAGAGGCCTTTTGGCGACATCAAATGGATCGAGCCTCAATCAGCAGCCACAGCGCTTATGATTTTTTATATTATAAGGAACCTCGGCATTGAAATCACCGGTGAAATGGCGGTAAACCTATATGCAGCCATAGCCGTGGATACCGGAAATTTTAAATATGAAAATACAAGCCCCGAGGTGTTCAGCATATCGTCCGAACTGGTAAGAGCAGGGGCACGGCCGTCCATTATTTACAGGGAGCTTTTTGAATCATGGTCTGACAGCCGTTTCAATCTTTTCATAAAAGTAATGAATACCCTGCATGTTGAGGATGGCATTGCATTGATTGAAGTTAGCCAGAAGATGTTTGAGGATACATCAACAACTCCTGATGATACCGAGAACTTTGTCGAATTCCTCAGGGTCATGAAAAATGTAAATGTGTCTGTTCTTTTCAGGCAGATTGACGAAGATCATTATAAGCTTAGTTTGAGATCTACGGGTGATTTCAATGTCGCTGCTGTTGCCCAGTCATTCGGGGGAGGCGGGCATAAGAACGCTGCCGGCTGCAGGATAAGGGAACGGCTTTCGACAGCAAAAAAAATGTTGATCGAGAAGTTAAAGTCCACTGCTGCCTATCAATAATATCTCGCTTCCTATGAGCAGGCATCTTTGCTTGCTATATTACACATCAATTGTATTACCTGGAGTTAAGCGAAAATTCGATAAACGTTATGTAACCGCTGTATCGATTAAACTCCTCAACGCATATTGTTTTCTGCGAGGATGGGTGGCTTTGAATATTACTCTTTGCTGATTTGCTGAATGGAGGTTGAAAATATCTTTTCCCGGATGCTTTTTATTAATAATATGTTTAAAAGCGACAGGGCAGGATAATATGTCAGCATATTACGGTAAATAAAGGTTTCTTTTTTATAAAAATTTTCAGCATAAAATGAACTGAATGCGTATACCGCAATAAAGAACATTCCGTAAAATACAATAACGAACAAAAGATGTAAAAATTCCCTGTCAGGTTTTCCGTTTATCACAAAGAGAAGCGGGAAAAAGACAAATATCAAATTGAAATTCTCGAGTGAAATAACTGACTCGATAACGCCTATTATTACTTCAGGATGAAATACTATACGGAGTCCTTCCTGCGCCACATCAGCTCCAAGTCCCAAATTATGCGTAAATTTAAATATTAACCACGGCACAATGTAAATAAAAGGCAATAATACTAAGAGAACGTTTTTATACGAGAACTCTTTTTTATTTATAAGATGATAAAAGAGGGAAATCAGCAGGGGTATAGTAAAAAATATTGCCTCATCTTTTGTGAACATCGCGATTGCGCAGAATATGCCGATGAGTGGAAGGTAACTTAATCTGCCCTGCAACACGTTCGTAAATGACACGAGACTCAGGAACAGATATGCGCCGACCATAAGGTCGCTATATACCTCTATCCCGTGATAGGACATCAGAGGGGAACTGATAAATATTGTCACGAATAAGAGTGAAAACAACCTGTTTATTTTACGACTGGTGAAAATGTAGAGATAAACTGTTATGCTTAACAAATAAAAAGGCGACCACATTTTTACGAGCACCTCATCAAACTCGCCTGTCCATAGACTCATCCATACCTGCATCATGATGGAATTTAAGGGATATGTAAGTATGCTGAGCACCACTCCTTTGCCAAAGAATTCCTCATGCGGCGCATCTAAAAGCAGGCTTTCAGAATAATAAAAAACCTTTGCCCTCGCAGACCAGTTTGCCCAGGCATCCCACGCAAATATAGGCCTCAGATACGTCTCAACAAAAACAGAACCCATCTTGGCTATTATCCACACGGCCAGTATTGAGCAGACTATTGTCCGGAGCAGGCTGTAGTTTGCGTTTGATTTATCGGTTGCGTATCCCCCTGCCAGGTTTTTATTAAGAGAAATAAGCGGAATCTTTTTTTTCCATATCCATAGTGAAAGGACGGCTATTTCAATTATCACCGGGAAGACAGAATATTCGAATGTAAGAGGTGCGCGAAAAACTCCTGAAACAAACATTTGCATGGTTACTAAACCAACGCCTAATGGATATGCCATGCATACGCGTTCAACAATCCCTGATTCAGAATCCCTTCTGAGAAGAATGGAAATAGATAGAAATCCTAATAGAGTCGGAATGATAATTGCCGCGGCCGTTGCTATCATCTTTTTCTCAACACATAGGCATCGTGTGTATATTGATATACTGGTTCGAGGTTTTCTATTACCTGTTCTCCTCTTCTCAGTATGCCTGCATATGGGTCAAATACAGCATCCCTGTCAACAAGTATAACGATGAATTCAGCAGCCTCTTTTTTTCTTGATGGCAGGAGGAAATATTCCATCCTTAGAGACGGAACAGAAAGAGATGAGTAAAGTTCATAATTACTATCAGATAGCACATTTTTAACATTCGCTGAAAATTCATAAAGAGGGCCTTCCATAGCGAGTGTTTTCTCTCCTGTACTGCGGCCGTAATTATTCAAATCGCTTATAAGCCATTTAGACCATCCAATATCGGCTTGAACAGCGTATACAAGGCCGACAGAAAAAAAGGCAATTAACAGGGCCTTTCTGACAGCTCTTTTTATGCCGAATCGCTTAATTATAAAAAAAGCAGCGGAAGATGAAAATATAATGATTATCAGGCCAAAAAGGAACGACCTGAATGACGGCGTCATAAATAGTACTGTGTTTATGGTTACGCCTTCGATAGGCGGGGTCATCAGGGCATCTTTTATGATGTCAAGCATCCACAAATTATATCAGAGACCCTGAAAGGCGTTCAAGGAATCGCGCGAATA
>JBBILM010000104.1:0-6915 GCA_037444915.1 Nitrospirota bacterium
AGCATCAAGAAAAACCTTGAAAGAGCCTTTTTCCGCAAGATCCGCCATATCCTTCAATTCAAGCCCAAATCTCATATCAGGTTTATCATTGCCAAACCTCTCCATCGACTCTTTAAAACTAAGCTTGAGGAACGGGGTTTCGATATCCATATTCATAACATTCTTGAAAACCCTTTTAATCATGCCCTCGACAACTTCTATAACATCTCCTTTGTCAACAAAAGACATTTCCATGTCCACCTGAGTAAATTCCGGCTGTCTGTCAGCCCTCAGATCCTCATCCCTGAAGCACTTTACCACCTGAAAATACTTTTCGAATCCGGCTACCATCAGTATCTGCTTAAAAAGCTGCGGGGACTGGGGAAGAGCGTAAAAATGCCCTGGATTAACCCTGCTCGGCACAAGATAATCCCTCGCACCCTCTGGAGTTGATTTTGTCAGCATCGGGGTTTCTATTTCCAGAAAACCATTTTCATCCAGATAATCCCTTATAACCTTTGCAACCCTGTGTCTCATTATCAAATTGCCCTGCAATTCAGGTCTCCTTAAATCAAGATACCTGTGCTTTAATCTGAGGAATTCAGATGCCTCGGCTGCCTCATCCATCTGAAACGGCAAAGGCGCTGATTCATTCAATATCTCTAATTTATCCACGTAAAGTTCTGTCATTCCGGTGTCAAGGTTCGCATTTTCCGTACCTTCAGGCCTTCTTCTTATCTCTCCTGAGACTGAAATAACGAATTCGCTCCGCAAGCCGTGAGCGAGCTCATGCGATGCTTCCGAAACATCAGGACTGAATACTGCCTGCACAATACCGCTCCTGTCCTTTAAATCAATAAATATCAAACCGCCGTGATCCCTTCTCCTGAATACCCATCCGGCAATGACCGCCTGAGAGCCAATATCAGACTCCCTGATCTCCCCGCACCCTTTATTTCTTATCATAAGACCTCCATATTTAATAAATTAAGAATTAAAAATTATGAATTAATAACCAAATCCGGCGATAAGGCAGCGCTTAATTGAGGGACTTGCGAGCGAAAAGCAGTATCGGCTTATCATAACTTCATCTCTGAATCTGTGAATAAATAATATATTTCATTAGTCTTAACCGCTAATTCGCCCTTATTAATTTTTCAATTTCCTCCTGCGTTAAATGCCTTGTCTTGCCAATCTCTAAATCTCCGAGTTTCACACCGTTTACAGCTATTCTTTTAAGTTTAACCGCGGGATGCCCTATGTATTCCGTCATCCTTCTTATCTGTCTTTTCCTTCCTTCGTGTATGGTCAATTCAAGCCATGAACTGTTTTCTGAATCGCGCAATCTTTTTACCTTTGCAGGCGCTGTCACACCATCCTCAAGCCTGATGCCCCGTCTCAGTCTTACAATATCATCATCTTTCACTATTCCTTTGACTTTTACGATGTAAGTCTTCGGAATCTTTTTTGATGGATGCAGTATCCCGTGGGCAAAATCACCGTCGTTTGTTATCAATAATAATCCTTCAGAGTCATAATCGAGCCTGCCTACCGGAAAGACCCTGTATTTAACGCCCTTTAAAAAATCCTTTATTGTTGGCCTTCCTTCGGGGTCAGAAAGAGATGTAACAACACCTGATGGTTTGTTAAGCATCAAATATATCTTTGCTTCATATCTTGATAACAGTTTTCCATCGACTTTTATATGATCTTTTGCGGGATCCGCCTTCATACCGAGAAAAGCCGGCTTCCCGTTTACAGTTACCCTTCCATCAACAATAAGTTCTTCTGCCTTGCGCCTCGATGCCGCTCCCATCTGAGCGAGTATTTTTTGAATCCTCTGTTCCATATGCATCAGAACAGCCGCGCAGTCCTGAAAAAACCTGTTGCTCTTTTGCTCTGATGGCCTGCTGCTTTACAATTTAATTTCAATATACGCCCTGTCACGCAGTCCCCTCATCCAGTTTTTGTATTGCTTTTCAACCTTCTCATCAAGAAGCTTCTGCCGCACAGATTCTCTCAACTCCTCGCGGGACTGAAAAAGACGGACATCGTTAAGCCTTAATATATGGATACCATTACTGCTCCAGAAAGGTTCTGTAATCTCTCCTTTTTTAATCTTTAACAGCATGTTCAGGAAATCTTTTGATAAATCAATTTTCTTAATAAAACCCATATGACCGCCTGTCCTCGCGCTCGGGTCCTGTGAATGGCGTCTGGCAAGCTCTGAAAAGTCTTCTCCTGCCTTTATCCTTTCATAAATATCCCCTGCAGCTGCTTCAGTCTGTTTTTCATCGCCCGTCCTTTTAATAAATATATGGCTTATATCAAATCCTTCTTTGTCCTTTTCAATTTCTTTATTGTCCGACATGTATGCATCGATCTCCTTTTCAGTCACAACCACTTTGCTCTTGACCTCGTGATCCACTATTCTGCTTAAAGCTATCTGCTCAGCGAGTTTCTTTCTGTATTCCTCTTTAGTATATCCCTCTCTATTGATAGCTTCCTCAAACATGTCATTTGTCATGGAGTATTTCTTTTTAATGCCGTCTATGGCCCTGTTTATATCCTCATCCTTTGCAAAAACACCATAACGGCCAGCCTCCTGAAGCTGAAGCTTCATATCTATCATGCTATCAAGAAAAGTCATCTCATTTTCCTTAAAAAACTTGCGCCTTTCTTCATCCTTCATCGCCCTTATTTCATCTGAAGCCTCAAATTCCATTGCCTTGTAAAGCTCGCTCCATGTTATTACATCTTTGTTCACTATGGCCATAATCCTGTCAAGCAATATAGCTCCATCCGCAATAGCCGAGTAGCCGACGAGCAGTATAATGCAAAAATAAAACAACATTCTTTTAAGCATGTTTAAACCTCCGTTCTTAGCTAAAAACCCTAAATTAAACGGTCTCATTGGTTAAAATAGTTTTATTAGTTTAGAAAACACCATCCTTTTAACCAATGAAACTAATCAAACTAATAAAACCGTTTTATTTTAGCATATTCTGGCAAGTTGTTCTCCTGTGAGCATGTCAATAATGCGCGTACCTCCAATAGCTGTCTTCAATAAAACCATGCCTTTTGTACGCGCGTCACCTTCAGAAACTTCTCCGATAACAGATGCATTTTTCCCCAGAGGATGAGACCTCATACGCTCAACAAGAGGTTCGGCCGTATCAGGGGATACAACAGCTATGAGAATGCCTTCATTGGCTACATAAAGCGGGTCTAACCCGAGCAATTCACAGGCGCCCTTAATACCCGGCTGCACAGGCAGTAGAGTCTCCTGTATCGTAATACAAAGCCCTGAGTCCGATGTTATCTCTTTTAGCGTTGTTGCTATTCCACCCCTTGTCGGGTCACGCATCATCCTGATTTGACCGTCACAGCCCTCACCAAAAGAAAAGGAGAAATCCAGCATCAGGTCCACAAGTCCGTTTAACGGCGCTGTATCGCTTAATACAGGAGGCTCAAAAGTGAGCCCGTTTCTTTTGGCTAAAACAGCTATTCCATGACTTCCTATAGAGCCGCTTGTTATGACCTTATCGCCCGTCTTTATCTTTTTAGGGCCAAGTTCAACTGCGCCGCGAATTACACCGACTCCGCTTGTGTTAATATATATTCCATCAGCCCTGCCTTTGTCTACGACCTTTGTATCTCCCGCAATTATACTCACACCGGCATGTTGGGCAGCCTTTGACATGGACTGAAGAATTGCCTTCATATCATTCAGAGGAAATCCTTCCTCAATAATAAAACCCGCTGAAAGATAAAGAGGAATTGCGCCAACCATGGAAAGGTCATTAACAGTGCCGTTGACCGCGAGTTCCCCGATATCCCCGCCAGGGAAAAACAACGGAGTTACTACATAAGAATCCGTAGCGAATGCTAATCGAAATTTATTTACGTCCTGACCCTTCAACTCAACTACTGCCGCGTCATTAAGCTCCTTTAAATCAAAGGCTGGCGCAAAGTAGTCCTGTATCAACTGGTGCATTAATCTCCCGCCGCTTCCGTGTCCAAGCAATATCTTTTGCATCCTACTTTTCGATTACAGGAGCAACTTCGGCAATATCTGATGGAATGCTCTCTTTTGATATTCCAATGGCAGTTACATAATAAACCGCGGGCGCGGTCAAATAAACATCATCTTTAAAAGCAGGCGTAACAGTATCTCCTATTGGTTTAAACCCTGTTTCTCCTTGCTTTTGTCTGTAAACTCTATAACCTTTTATCCAGTTTTCAGGATTGCCAGCCCATATAAGATAAACATTTTTTTCTGAAACTGCGTAGCTTAATCCAGCAGGTTTTGATGGCACGAAAAAGGCAGGATTAACCTCCAAAGTTTCAGCCGGCAACCCTTCATCCTTTATATCAGTGTCAAGCAATGCCCTGACAGTATAATAAACCTTTCTGTCTGATTCTATCCTGTCATAAAAAAACATGTCGGTTACAGGAGAAGCATTAAACGGCTGAAACGGATAACTCTCTTTTTCATAACTCTTGTAAACGTTATATTTGTTTGACTTGTCATGCCCGTGCCATTGCAGTCTTACAGAATCGTCGGTTAAAGTATATTTCAAATCAGTTGGTTTTTCAGGGAGCGGCAAAGGTTTTACGGTCATAACCGATGTCTCATCGCTCAGAATATCTCTCAGGCTGTATGCCCGAATCTTATAAAGATATATCTGATTTACCCTAAAGTCTTTATCAATAAACCGTTCCACATTATTTTCAACAAATGCGATGTTTTTGAACTCATGACTTTTTACTTCTGACTCCTTACTTTTTACTTCCGTCTTTTCTATATAGAAACCTTTTATCTTAGCCCTTTCAGATGCAGGATACGACCATGAAATAATTAGTTCATCCCCGCGATGAACCACCCATATTTCCTTTACGGCGACCGGCTTTTCAGATGCCCTAAGCGTAGGAGCGCCTTTTTTTCCGCATGAAATGGAAAAAAAGGCGATTATCACAAATAATAATAGAATTTTAGATTGTCTCATTCCATAAATCATTATCTTTTAAAAACCTTTTCTGAACCTTTTTATCTGTTCCTTAACTGCTTCTAAGGATGTTCCGCCGTATGATTTTTTTGCGCTGACGGATTCCCTGACCCCTATAAAACCGTAAATATCTTCTGCGATGACTTCTGAGAAAGATTTATATTCGGATAGGGTTAAATCAGATAGTTCCCTTCCGGATGCGATGCAATGTCCGACTATCCTGCCGGTAATTTCATGAGCTGTTCTGAATGGAACACCTTTTCGGACAAGATATTCAGCGATATCGGTTGCAGTAGAGTATCCAGCGCCCGCGGTATCCCTCATTCGTTTTGCGTTGAACCTTATTTCGGGCAGCATCTGAAGCAGACAATTCAGCGTAAGCTTAATAGTATCAACTGTATCAAATACTGGCTCTTTATCCTCCTGCATATCCCTGTTGTACGTCAGCGCTATTCCCTTCATGCAAGTCAAAAGGCTCACAAGATTGCCATAAACCCTGCCGGTTTTACCTCGCATCAGTTCAGCCACATCAGGGTTCTTTTTTTGAGGCATTATGCTTGAGCCGGTTGTAAACGCGTCAGGAAGTTCTATAAAGGAAAACTCCTCGGATGACCACAGTATAAGGTCTTCTGCCATTCTCGATGCGTGCATCATCAGGATTGAAGAATTTGAAAGAAATTCGACTAAAAAATCCCTGTCAGCCACTGAATCCATGCTGTTTTCTGAAACAGAATCAAACATCAATAGCTCAGCCACATATTTCCTGTCTATCGGGAGGCTTGTTCCGGCAAGGGCGCATGAACCCAATGGCAGAATATTAATCCTTTTTAATGACTCCTCATATCTCATCATATCCCTGCGAAACATCTGGGCATATGCCATTATGTGATGCGCCAGAAGCACGGGCTGAGCCCTTTGCAGGTGAGTATAGCCCGGCATTATAACGTCTAAATTTCTTTCAGCGATTTCAGCAAGCGCTTTTGACATATCTTTCAGGAGCAGCATTATATCTTTAACCTCTGCCCTCAGATAAAGCCTAATGTCCAATGCCACCTGATCGTTCCTTGACCTTGCTGTATGCAGCCTGCCGCCTACATCCCCTATTTTTTGGATAAGCGCGGATTCGATGTTCATATGAATGTCCTCGAGTTCCTCCCTGAAATGAAAACTGCCGGAAGATATTTCCTTATAAATCTCTTTCAAGCCCTTGATTATCTTATCCGCGTCTTTTTTTGGTATTATTCCCTGCTTTGAAAGCATCCTCGCGTGTGCAATGCTTCCCTCAATATCATGCTTCCAGAGTCTTTTGTCAAAAGAAATAGACTCGGTGTATTTCTCTACCACTTTTGCCGTTATTTGCTTAAACCTTCCGCCCCACGGTTTTTTCATATTTGGCATTTTATAATAACTCCCTAAATTCTTCTACCGTCAGATCAGCATCGTTTAAAATGCTTTTCAACACTTTCGGGTGAAGGATTTTGCCAGAATGATAAGGAACAGTTGCTCTTTTACCATCTTTGTTTTTATATATTTTGTGGCTTCCACTTTGCCGTGAAAAGAAAAAACCTATCCGCTCCAATGCCTTAATTGAATCATCGGCAGTAACCCTCGGCAGTTTCTCTGTCATATTGCCACTTCCATTAATGTTAGGCTTACCGATTCAGCCTGCGGAATTTCCTCACCGCACTCAATCCTGTCTTCTATATGAAGATGGATAGCATCCTTGATGTTTTCCAAAACCTCCTCGTAAGTATCTCCCTGTGTGTAGCAGCCCTGAAGTTCAGGACAAAAGGCAAAATATCCATTACTATCTTTTTCGATTATTACTGAAAATTTATATACATTCATTTAAAGCCTCCTCTCCAAATAAAAGGTATTGTCAAAAATCATTTTCCCTCTCCCCTTGTGGGAGAGGGTTAGGGTGAGG
>JBBILM010000105.1:0-6838 GCA_037444915.1 Nitrospirota bacterium
ATAAAACAAGATTCAGTTTATTATGATAATAGTGATAAAATATAAAACAATTACAGGTCAACTGTATTCCCTGCGGTATTGCAAGGGAATCTTTTTTTTGAGAGGGTTTTGTGCAAATAGTTTGTCAGAACAGAAAGGCGTATCATGACTACAGCATTGAGGAGACTGCTGAGGCAGGCATCCAGCTTTTTGGCACAGAGGTCAAATCTCTCAGGGCTGGCAGGGCCAATCTTAAGGATAGTTATGTAATAATGAAGGACACAGAGGTCTTTTTGCTTAACTGCCACATAAGCCCTTATTCCCACGGTAATATTATGAACCATGACCCTCTGAGGACGAGGAAGCTACTTCTTCACCGCAAAGAAATAGAAAGGCTGAAAGGAAAGATGCAGCAAAAGGGTTACACATTAATTCCCTTAAAAATATATTTCAAAGGGCCATATGCAAAGGTCGAAATAGGACTTGCCAAAGGTAAAAAGCAGTACGAAAAGAGAGAGACCATAAAGGAGCGCGAGGCAAAGCGCGACATAGAAAAAGCGATGAAAAACAGGTGAAAAGTGTTATAATTAATTATGTTCTTTGACAAGGGGGCGATTGGGCTCGACGGGGGTTATGAGGCTCAAGTGGCATGCCGTGGCTCCATCACCACGTAAAAAGGTGGAAAAAACACAAACGCCAATAACGAACTGGCACTCGCTGCTTAACCAATAGCAGCGCGCTTCTTTAAAGTTGTCTGCGCTTTAAAAGATAGCGTCATAAAGCAGGCTGGCAACGGATGATGCCCTTAATTCCGCTGCAAGAATCAAGGGATAGGATATTGAAGGCCTGTTTGCCGGCAACAAAATATCCGAAAATTAAATAGGCAGAATAAGCATGTAGAGGCTTGAGAGTAGTGCTTTCGGACGCGGGTTCGATTCCCGCCGCCTCCACCAAAATTATCTGTAAATTACAGCATGTAACACCATCAGTACAGCTATCCGATTTCTGTCCAGAATAACAAAAAATTTGGCAGTGTCTTTTTTGGCTTCCCGCGGGAGCTAACACAATAAATCTTTTTATGTCCTCCTCTATTGAGCAAGCAAAGCCTTTTCAGGTATCTATGCTTGGCTATTACACATCAAAGGCATTCACATTTTGGGCTAATCTCGCTTTTCGTAATGCTCATCTGTAGACCACTTTATAATATCTGGTGGCAAATTAAAGCAAGCAATAATTTTTTCCTTTACGTTTTTATTATTTAAAAAAAGACTTGGCAGATAAACCATAAAAATTTTCTTTTCCATATCAAAAATTACACGACCTCTTGGAATATCATCATATTCATAGTTCCTAAATTCAGGCCTTAATTTTTGGATTTTTGTCCAGAAAGGGAAATGGTCATCTAATCCATTTACAAATCTATCCCCTAATACTTCTCCGTTCTTCCACGGAATGGACGACATAATTAATTTGCCTTTAAAGTACCAAAAAATGCCTACCTCTGGTAAGGCTTCCTCCCCATCGGATTTAACGAAAATCTTACTATTATTAATTTCATTTAATGAGTGGTTTAAATTGTTTTTTTTTCATGCTTGCAATCTTACCTACCTCCTTATTTATTGGCTATTCAATCCGTATTGCCTGTTGGTTGCCTTCGAGCATTTTAATATGAGGGATAGATGCACCTGCTATTCCCTTTAATGACCCGTAAAAATCAACCGCATTTGTAAGTATCTTTTCAAGCTGCTTTTCTCTCTCCTTCCAGATTTTCTGCATTTTCAGTTTTTCATCATTGTACGAGCCCTGCAGTTCTTTGAATCCCTCTATTATAGCCTCAAACTGTCCCTTGAATTCCTGACTCGTCAGATAATTATAAAGCAGCTCCATCTTGGTTCCCTTGTTATGCTGGGTGCTGATTATTTCGTGCACTCGCATTAAGCCGTGTCTGAGAGCAACTGACAGACCTCTGACCTCATGAAATGAGCAAATCCACACGCCATCCCTGAGATCAAAATTATCTATGCCTTCAGGGAGCGTCTCTGTCACGAGCACCAAAATATCGGCTTTTACGCTTAAATTATCATTCCGGAGCTTTTGTATCCAGTTGTTTTTGTACCCCTTTGTCCTTTTGCTTTCATAGTAGATTTTGCCGCATTCATTGCCATGAGCTGCCTTAACTATCTGTAAGATGTCTGCTCCCTTTTGCCCTTTTTTGATTTCTATAATCTCATCAAATTTGTGGAGATCTCTCAGGATGTTTTCAAGTTCGATTTCCTGAATCTCTCCCTGAAGCTGCGCTGATCCCAGCTCAGCCCTGCGCTTTGCTTCATCAAGCTGATTTTTAAGATCATCAATCACTTTTTCTTTTTCCTTTATTTTAAGGACATTCTCTTCTTCAACCTGTTTTTTAATTCTGAATTTCTCGCCCTTTAACTTTTCTCCGAACTCTTTTTCCTTTTCCAGAATGATCTGCTCCCGCAGTTCCTCCTTCTCTCGCTTTAACTTTTCTATCTCGGCCTTTGTCTTATTGAGTTCCCTTACCTGATTGGATCTGCTCTCCAATTCCTTTTCCAAGTCCCTTATCTGGTCTGATGTCTCATTCTTAATCTGCTGGCGCAGGGATTTTTCTATCTTAATTTTTTCGGTTTTTAGCTTGCTGCTCACTTCTTTATCTACATGTTCGATGAAATTCTCTTTCTCTTGGTCGAGCTTCTCCTTTTCACTTTTAATCTCTTTGAGTTTACCGTCTAATTCCTTTTCTTTTGACAATAGTTTTTTTTCATAATCTTTTTTAATCCGTTCTTCAACCTGATGGTAGAGAACGTCGTTTACGTCGATTTCAGCCCTGCATTCAGGACACCGTATAATATTTTCCTTTTCCATATATTCCCCTCCTTAGTAATTGATAGTTAAATAAGCGTTCGAAGCATTTATATCCCCAAAAAACATCTTATGATTATAAAATATCAGATGCCAGTGACAGCGTCGTGTCAATGATATTAATATATCTTTAATTTTTTTTACCCCTCTGACAAAATGCTGTCAAAATCTTATGGTAATAATATGTCTGAGAGATTCAAATTATGGACAAAATTGCTGATCAAGCTATAAAATCAGTAATACAAAAAACAGGGGGATTAGTCAAAAGCTTATGGGGAGTAAAGCTGAAACAAACCGTCTGCTTTTTTTTGTAATTTATCTCACATCTGACCACTTTCCGAACTTACGATAAACAATGAATAAGTTTAAAGGTAATGTTATATATTCAGCTTCTGATCTTGTCAATTTTCTGGAGTGTGAGCACTGCGTCACACTGAATATGATAGATCTGAATACACCACTGCAGAAGGCTGAAGAGGACGAACAGAACAAACTAATTCAGCAAAAAGGTTATGAGCATGAAGAATCATATCTGAAAAGGCTCAAGAATTCAGGTTTTTTTATATCCGATTTGCGGTCATCCTGCCGTGATATAGAATCGTCGGTAAAGTCCACGATAGATGCCATGAAGGCAGGGGCAGACATAATATACCAACCCGCTTTCCTTTCAGGAAGGCTTTCCGGACATGCTGATTTCCTTCGTCGGATTGAGAGGCCGTCTAATTTGGGGCACTATAGTTATGAGGTTCTGGACACCAAGCTTTCACGCACTCCAAAGGCGAAATTCCTTGTTCAATTGTGCTGCTATTCTGACATGTTAATGGAAGTCCAGGGGGTAGCGCCGGAAATGATGCATCTGGTTCTCGGCGACGGCACAGAGCAGAATTTTCGTGTTGCGAACTTTTTTAAATATTACAGGAATCTTAAAAAAAGGTTTCTCGAATACGTTGGAAACGGCATAAACAACTCGTATCCTGAACGCTGCGACCACTGCGATTTATGCAAGTGGTGTGACCTCTGCACCGAAAAATGGCTGGAAGATGACCATCTCAATCAGATTGCTAATATAACCAGGATACAGATAAAGAAATTGAAGGCCTCCGGCATCACGACTCTTGAGCAACTTGCAAAACTGGACGAGGATAGGTCTATTCCAAAGATCGCGCAGGAAACCTTAATAAAAATCCGGAGCCAGGCAGCGTTGCAGATGAAGAAAAGAAAGACAAAAAAAGACTATTACGAAATCCTGCCTCTCGACATCACAAACAAAAAAGGCTTTCTGAGGCTTCCTAAGCCTGATAATGGGGATATATTTTTTGACATGGAAGGTGACCCTCTGGAGCTGGATGGTCTTGAATACCTTTTCGGCGTCTATTACTTCGATAATAACAAGCCCTGCTTTAAGGACTTCTGGGCGCACAATAAACGCGAGGAAAAAACAGCATTTGAATCATTTATGGACTTTGTCAATCAGCGACTTAAAAAACATCCAGATATGCATATATACCATTATGCCCATTATGAAGAGACAGCCCTGAAACGGCTGATGTCATGGCATGGCACACGCGAGAGTGATGTGGACAATCTGCTTCGTGAAGGAAAACTTGTGGACCTATATAAAGTTGTCAGAGAATCCATAAGGGTATCTGAGCCGTCATACTCTATCAAAAACCTCGAGAGATTTTATATGGGGCAGAGAGAAGGCGAAGTCACCTCTGCGGGCGATAGCATAGTCTATTATGAAAAGTGGCGCTTAACAGGAGACAAGTCGTATTTGGAAAAGATACGCGATTATAACGAATTCGATTGTCGCTCCACGCATTTGCTGCGTGAGTGGCTGTTAAGCCTTCGACCGGATGAGCTGCCATGGTTTGACAAAAGCAGCCAAGACACAGGCGAGGATAAGGACGAAACGCGCACTAAGGCAGAAGATCATCTGACACGGTATGAGAAACTGCTATCAGGTGATTTACCTGACGACCACAGTGTTTGGACACCGGAGCAGCATTTCAGGAAGCTCGCAACTTATCTGATAGATTTTTACAGGAGGGCTGACAAACCTTTATGGTGGACTATGTTCTCCAGAAAAGAGATGACACATGAAGAGCTTGTAGAAGATCCTGAATGTATCGGAATGTTAAAACTGGATACAGATAGATATCCTCCCGTAAGTATCAAGAGATCAATGCTTTATACGTATAACTATCCTGAGCAGGAATTCAAGATGAAGAAAGGAGATGGATGTTACAGGTCTGATACACTTCAACGTCTTGGCACTATCGAAGATATTAACGAATCAGAAAGGATAATCCAAATCAGAATCTCCACTAAAATAAAAGAGGCCCCTGATATAGTTTCAATCATCCCTCCCGGCCCTATTAATAATGATATTCTGAGAGCCGCCGTTCGCCGATTTGCCGATAGCATAATAGATAATAATGAAAAATATCAGGCTGTAAAATCCATTTTGGTGCGTGAGAATCCCAAAATCAAAGGGCATAATAACAGCAATAAGCCGATTATCGCAAATGAAAACAGGCTCATAGAGGAATCCACAGAGGCAATAATGAAGCTGAAAGACAGTTATCTTTTTATTCAGGGGCCACCGGGCGCTGGAAAGACTTATACAGGCTCACACATTATTGTCGAACTGCTGCGCAAAGGCTTTAAGGTTGGTGTTTCCTCAAACAGCCACAATGCTATAAACAATCTCTTAAAAGCTGTGGAAAAGTGTGCCCATGAGAAAAACTTTAAATTTTCAGGAGCAAAGAAATCCGGGAACTATGATAACTGTTTCAATGGAAGCATGATTGAGGATATATCCAACGATGCCATTTTCTCAGACGATTATAGTATTGTTGCAGGGACTGCATGGCTCTTTGCAAACGAGGCGTTGGACAACAAATTAGATTATCTGTTTATTGACGAGGCAGGACAGGTGTCGCTGGCCAATCTTGTTGCTATGGGTACAAGCGCAAAAAATATAGTCCTAATCGGTGACCAGATGCAGCTTGGCCAGCCAATTCAGGGCGTTCATCCGGGCAGGTCAGGTGAATCCATACTCGAATTCCTGCTTGACGGCAAGGCGACAATCGAACCTCACAAGGGGATATTCCTCGGCACAACATGGCGCATGCACAACGATGTATGCACGTTCATCTCGGAAGCTGTCTATGACAGCAGGCTTTATCCTCAAAAGGATAATCAGAAACGACAATTGGTATTATCAAATAACCCCCATCCTGCCCTGAAACCAACAGGCATCAGATTTATAAAAGCCGAACATGATGGATGCTCACAGAAAAGCGAGGAAGAAGCGCAGATGGTAAAAGAATTATATCAAAGCCTGCTTGAACAGTCCTATCGGGATAATAAAGGCAACAAAAAGCGGATATCTGCTGAAAATATACTTGTTGTGGCACCTTATAACATGCAGGTGAATTTATTGAAGTCAGTCCTTCCGGATGATGCAAAAGTCGGCACAATAGACAAGTTTCAGGGACAGGAGGCTGAAATAGTCATAATCTCAATGACTACATCCAGCGGCGAATACCTGCCCCGGTTCATGGAGTTTTTATATGACAAAAACAGGCTGAATGTCGCAATATCAAGGGCCAAGTGTCTTGCTATCCTTATTGCAAATCCTGCTCTTATGTCGATAAAATGTAACACCATTAAGCAGATGGAGCTGGTGAATACCTTATGCTGGGCAGATGAATATGCGGGGCGGTTTAACTGATCAAGTTTTTAACCTCAAAGTAACAGGCGATATTGTTGCTATAGGCTGTTGTTTTTTAGTGCTGTCTTAATCATATCAAGAGACACTATTAAGACTATAAAAAATGATGAAGAACCATATTGTATAAGCTTATGAATACAACTAAAAATATAAATGACTGTAAAAAGCAAAACCCACACAAAGAATTTGACTCTTCCGCAGAATCAGTGGGTAAAGAAATAGGCAAGTTTGACTTTGGAG
>JBBILM010000106.1:0-6707 GCA_037444915.1 Nitrospirota bacterium
CTTGCATCTTCCCTCTTTGGTCGCCCCGCATTTGCTGCATTTAAACACAGCCATCTGTCTCACCTCCTCTTTCTGCTTTTAACACGAGCATTTCCATAAGACATCGAGTATGTTCACATTAAAAGGGATTTCGCCCTCGCCTATTACATTACCGGTTGCATTATCTTTAGCAATAATCTTAAGTCTGTGATGTCCGTCTGAGATAGCCTTGTTTAGGCGGAACGTCACAGTTGAAGCTGCAATGCCGCTGTTTACTTTAATAACGGATTTGTCCAGATATACTCCCATAAGTTCCATTGCCTTATCTCCTATTTCCATTCTAACCTCTGAAATGCTTGGTTCAACCCTAAACTCAAAAGGAATGGACACTTCATTGCCGGTAGTAGTCATGACAGATTTCAACGCAGGCTTAGGAGAAATCCATCTGAAATTAGCATTTGTCTCATTATCGGTCAAACCGTAATAAAACAAAATCGCCATTAAAGCAGTAGATAAAGTTACAAGGAAGAGCCTTCTTGAGTTCATCACTTACCTCCAGCCTGCAAGGCAACTTCACTGTTTAAAGACCCTTTTGAGGCAATTTTTGAGTTTCAGCGCACTCAGGACATATGCCGTAGAACTCAACATGACTTCCAACTATTTGGAATCCTTTTTTATCATTGTCATCAACTTCAAGCTCATATTTGGAATGAATGTCGACAATTCTCTTGCAGGTAATACAAATCAAATGATTATGATGAGCAGTATTAGGGTCAAACCTCTTTTTATCAGCATCAATTGTAAGCTCCCACAGCATACCCTTTTGCTTGAGCGTCTTAAGTGTGTTGTAAACAGTCGAAAAAGACATTGCAGGGAATCTTTCAGAGATAGCCTTATAAATGTCTTCGGCTGATGGATGCTCCTTATTGCCTTCAAGATAATCCAATATGGCTAATCTTTGCGGCGTCAGTTTTAATCCTATGTCTTTGTATTTCTGCATTTCTCACCTAAGAATTGTTATTGTTAACTATAAATTATCACATTATTGTTGTTTCAATCAAGTGTTTTTAACGAAAACTGCAATTATGTCATAAAATAGTGGCGTGGGCAGATAAATGGCTTTAATCCGCCACATTATTAAGGCTCGTACATAAAGCATGTCAAATAAAATAAGCCGTGAAATGTTAAACTATTCACTCATGATTAATAATAAATCCAAAAAAATACTGATCCGCGGCGTGAACTGGATCGGCGATGCTGTAATGACAATTCCTGCTATAAAGGCTTTAAAAAAGGCCTATCCCGCGTCCGAAATAAGTCTTTTAGTTAAAGAGTCTGTTGCGCCTGTCTTTCATAACAATCCTCATATAGATGAAATTATCCTGTACGAAAAAAGTTTCAAAGGATTTACCGGAAGACTCAGACTTGCTCAAAAATTAAGGAAAAAAGGCTTTTCAAAGGCATTTCTTTTTCAAAACGCCTTTGACGCGGCCCTTATAACCTTTCTTGCGGGCATTCCCGAACGAATCGGATATAACAGGGATGGACGCGGCTTTCTTCTTACAAAAGCCATTCCATTTGATAATGACGACAGGAAAATTCATCACATAGATTACTATCTAAACCTTCTTAAATCAGCAGGTGAAAAAGCTGATTATTCACACCCATGGATTTATATGCTTATTGAAGATCGGTTATCAGCGAGAAACAAGCTGTCAGGCCTCAAAAAACCGGTTCTCGGCATAAATCCCGGCGCTGCGTACGGCTCATCAAAGAGATGGCTGCCTGAAAGATTCGCAGAAGTGGCAAACTGGTTCATTAAAGAAAACAATGGCAGCGTCTTAATCTTCGGCGGCCCTTCAGAAATAGAGATAGCTGATGAAATAGACATAAAAATTGACCCTGAGTTCAGGTCATCCGGAAATTTGCTTAATATGGCTGGCAACACATCGGTAAGGGAACTGATAACTCTGATAGCAGAATGCGATGTGTTTGTAACCAATGATTCTGGCCCGATGCATATCGCGTATGCAGTGAGAACTCCGTTGGTAGCCATATTCGGCTCGACGGACCCTGCATTAACAGGCCCTGCCGGAGCTGGCAATCTTGTGCTAAAGGCTGACTTTGACTGCAGCCCGTGCTTTGAAAGGACATGTAGAAATACTGACTTAAGGTGCATGTACGCGATAACATCCGAAGATGTTTATTTCGCGGTCAAGGATATGCTGCCGCATAGAAAGGCCGTATTTTTTGACAGGGACGGCACATTATGCGAAGATGCGCACTACCTGAACAACTGGGAAGATTTTCGGGTATTTCCTGATACTGACAGACTGAGCGCGTTAAAGGATAAGGGTTTTAAATTAATAGGCATCAGCAATCAGTCAGGAATCGCCCGCGGACTGGTTGACGAACAATTTACCCGCGAGGTCAATCAAACATTTATTGATAAATACGGGTTCGACGATTTTTTGCTCTGCCCCCACCATCCCGATGAAAATTGTTCGTGCAGAAAGCCGGAGGCTGGTATGGTCTTAGAGGCAAGGGAAAGGCATAAAATAGATATAAAAAAATCCTATGTTGTCGGAGATAAGGATGATGACATGCTCCTTGCGCGAACCGTGGGAGCCAAAGGTATATTGGTTATGACCGGCAAGCAAAAAGAATCTGCTTACGCGGATTTTGTCGCACGAAATCTAAGCGAGGCTGTGATGATCATCATCAATGACTCTGAACGAAATATCGATTAGCCCTGAAAACCACATTTTAACCCACCGTTAAGCAAGCATAGATGCCTGAAAAGGCTTTGTTTGCCCATGCCACTATTAATATTATGGCTTACGGCTTAGCCGCAATTTTCCGGGTAAAGACCCCGCAGCAAGCCGCGGGGATTATCAAGCTAAAGAATCTCCAACGCGGAAAAGAAATAAGGCATCTCAAATTCAGCCGTCTCAGGCGCATCTGAGCCGTGAACAGCATTCCTTTCAATATCATCAGCAAAGTCTTTTCTGATAGTTCCGGGTGCCGCATTTGCCGGATTGGTCGCACCCATTATTTCCCTGTTCTTAGCGATAGCGTTTTCGCCTTCCAGAACCAAAACAACAATCGGTCCCTCAGACATAAAATCCGTAAGGCTGTCATAAAAGGGCCTTTCCTTATGAACAATATAGAACCCCTTTGCCTCATCCTTTGAGAGATGTATTTTTTTCATGGCAGCGATTCTCAATCCATTCTTTTCGAACCTGCTGATTATTTCTCCCACCACATTCTTTTTCACTGCATCCGGCTTAATAATCGATAATGTCCTCTCCATTTTCTTATCTCCTATAACTTTAATTTTTCTACCATTGCCTTCACTGCTGCAACAGATTTACTGAAATCCATCTTCTCCTGTTCGTTCAGGCTGATCTCCACTATCTTATCCACGCCCTTGCTGCCCATCATCACCGGCACGCCCGTATAAACTCCGCTTGCTCCGTATTCGCCATTAAGATACGCTGAACTCGGAAGCATCCTTTTTTCATCAAACAAAACAGCCTTGACCATCTGGTATGATGCGGCTGCAGGCGCATAGTATGCGCTTCCGGTCTTAAGGAGGCCAACTATCTCGGCGCCTCCATGTCTCGTCCTTTCAACAAGGGCATTTATCCTCTCGGCGCTTAAAAGCTCTGTGATGGAAATACCCTTGACAGTTGTAAATCTCGGCATAGGCACCATAAGATCTCCATGCCCGCCGAGCACGAGCGCTTCCACATCTTCAGGCGAAACATTAAGCTCCCAAGCAACAAATGTCCTGAACCTTGCTGAATCGAGCACCCCGCCCATCCCGATTACCCTGTTTGAGGGAAAACCGGAAACCTTTAAGCTCACCTGCGCCATGACATCCATGGGATTCGTGACAATTATAAAAACAGCATTTGGCGACATTTTGGATGTGTTTTCCACAACATCCGACACAACCTTTGCATTTGCAAGAAGAAGGTCATCCCTGCTCATGCCAGGTTTTCTCGGGAAGCCCGCTGTTACAACTATCACATCCGAATCGGCTGTGTAAGCATAATCATTCGTTCCTGACACTGATACAGGCGAGCCCCATAGCGGACATGCCTGCGAAAGATCCAATGCCTTGCCCTGCGGAATCCCATCCGCGATATCAAAAAGCACGACATCGGCAATGCCTGACTGCACAATCATATGAGCAAGTGATGCCCCTACATTCCCTGCTCCTATTACTGAAACCTTTTTCTTCATCCGCTATCTCCTCTCACATCTCTGATAAAGTCTTGTTCAGAGTCTCTATGCTATCTACATTAAATATCCTCGCAGAAGGCTCTATCCTCTTTATAAGCCCTGAAAGAACCTTGCCAGGTCCTGCCTCGATAAAGGTATTTACCCCTGCTGATGTAATTGCCGCTATGCAGTCTTCCCACAAAACAGACTGGCTAAGCTGCCTGACGAGAGCGTTCCTTATTTCACCTGCGGATGAAATAAATCTCGCATCCGCATTATTTATAAAAGGAATCACCGCATCCTTAATCGAAATTTCTTTCAGCGCCTTTTCGAGTTCCAGTCCAGCGTCTTCCATGAGACTGCAATGAGACGGAACGCTGACAGACAGAGGCAACGCCCTTTTGGCGCCCGCCTCTTTTGCCCTGTTCACGGCTTCTTCAACTGCTGCTTTTTCCCCGGAAATAACGATCTGTCCCGGGCAGTTATAATTGGCAGCCGACACATAGCCGACTGTCACTTCTTTGCAGATTTTATCAACAACATTTCTATCGAGTCCGAGTATCGCTGCCATAAGTCCCCTGCCCTCAGGCACGGCATCCTGCATTATCTTTCCCCTTATGGCCGTTATCTTTACGGCATCTTTAAAAGATATGCTTCCTGCAGCCACGAGCGCGCTGTATTCTCCAAGGCTGTGGCCTGCAACAACCGAAGGGATTATACCCCTGATAGTCAGGGCTGCATATGATGCAATGCTTGTAACCAGAAGACCCGGCTGAGTCCTGAACGTCTTGTTCAGTTCCTCAGCAGGGCCATTAAAGCACATCTCTGCAATATCATAGCCCAAAACCTCCGATGCTTCATTATATAATTCCTTAACTTCCTTGAAATTATCGTGAAGGTCTTTCCCCATGCCGACTGACTGGGATCCCTGACCCGGAAAAACAAATGCGATCTTCTTTCCGAGTGTCGGAGTTCCGGAGTACCGGGGTAATTGTTCATCTATTATTGTTTTGTTTTTATAATCCATTTAGGCGCCTCATCTATCATTTTTACTATTTGACCAATAATACGTTCATAAGCACAATTAAGTTCATTTGCAATCGACATGTCTATATAATTACATCTCATAGCAAGTTCAAGCCAAACCTGTGTTTCAGTTGCCTCACTTTCAGCATCGCTTAACTTTGCAATAAATGCTAACCTGTATCTTCTCTTTCTCCATGCTTCAGCTATATTTGCACAAACTGACCTTGACGATCTTCTAATTTGATCAACAAGAGAATATCGTTCTTCAATCGGAAATGTTTTTGTAATTTCAAAGATCTTCATGGCAGAATCTATAGCATTTTTATATACATTCAGTTCCTTATACGTCTTTACAAATTCCGTCACACCGCTACTCCGATACCCCTGTACTCCGATACTCTTTTATCTTTTTAATCAGCATCGGCACTATCTCCCGGGCATCTCCAACAATTCCATATGTCGCCACATTGAATATGGGAGCCTCCGCATTCTTGTTGATCGCAATGATAATATCAGACGACTGCATACCCACAAGATGCTGCACAGCGCCGGATATTCCGCAGGCTATATATATTTTCGGACAAACCGTCTTGCCTGTCTGCCCGACCTGATGGCTGTAAGAAATCCACCCTTCATCAACAGCAGCCCTTGAAGCGCCCACAGCGCCTCCCAATAGTTCAGCCAACTCCTCAAGCATCCTGAATCCCTGCGGGTCTCCTATTCCCCTTCCTCCTGATACAATAACCTCCGCATCCTGAAGGTTAAGAAGACATTCAGAGGCCTCCTTAATGGTATCAAGCACCTTGGTCCTGCAGGTCAAATTGGATGCCTGCACAGAAATAATCTCTCCCTTTTTGTCAGGAGAATATTCGCCCCTTTTCATCACCCTCGGCCGCACAGTCGCTATCTGAGGCCTGTTATTAGGGCAAAGAATAGTAGCCATAATGTTCCCGCCAAATGCAGGCCTTATCTGGAGCAGATTGCCGGATTCCTTGTCTATCTCGAGCGAAGTACAATCAGCAGTAAGCCCTGTCCTTACCCGCGCAGCAACCCTCGGTATAAATGAACGGCCTATTGCAGTAGCTCCTGCCAGAATTATCTCCGGTCTGTGCTCGCTAATCAATCTTGTAAGCAACTGGGCATAAGGCTCGTCATTGAATCTTTCAAAAACAGGGTCAGCGCAGTGATATACCTTATCAGCGCCCCATTTAATAAGCTCCCCTGCCTCATCAGGTGTCGAGCCGAACAATACAGCAGAAAGGTCTGTCTTCAGTTCATCAGCAAGCCTCCTGCCCGCGCCGATAAGCTCAAGGGCAACAGGGGCTATCCTCCCCTCTCTCTGCTCAGCAAAGATCCAGACTCCCTTATATGCCGAGAGGTCTGCCTCTTTTACATCGCCCTCTTCCAGCACTTCTGTTATCGCGCCTTCCGGGCAGATGCTCAGACATGCCCTGCAGAACTGGCAGTATTCA
>JBBILM010000107.1:0-6699 GCA_037444915.1 Nitrospirota bacterium
GTCGCTTGTCTCATTTATTTTATCGCGCCCCATTAAACCTTAATATTGCATAAGCTGCAAAACTAATAGGCCGAAAAATAGAGATAGAAAGTTGTCATTTCGAGCAACGCGAGAAATCTTGTCGTTTACCTTAAAGATTCCTCATACCCTTCTGGTATTCGGAATGACAAGCAAATCAAGGTGTTGCAAGTCTATGTCTATTTTTCGGTAATAGGGTTAAAAGCATTTTTCGTATATATTCTGTGATATAATATTTTCCAACTAAAAACTCGCGCTTTCGCGGGAGTTTTTAACCAGAGTTATGCAGATGCTTTAAAGCATTCTAATCGTCAGATTCAGTAAACGGTCTGGATTAATGGATAATGACAAAATAAAGAACTGGCCTGAAAATGAAAGACCGAGGGAGAGGCTACTCAAACACGGCGCGGAAAGTCTTTCAGATGCCCAGTTGCTCGCAATAATTCTCAGGACAGGCAGCAGCGGAAAAGGGGTAATGCCTTTTTCAATAAGTCTTCTTGAGATGTTTAAGACTCTTAAAAAAATTGATGACGCATCGATTAAGGATCTTCGGCAGATAAAAGGTCTTGGCTCAGCCAAGATCGCGCAAATTAAGGCAGCTTTTGCTCTTGGCAAAAGGCTGATGAGCGAGAACTCCCATAATATGCCGGTTTTTTCATCAAAGGAACTGGTGTATTCATATTTTGCGCCCAGGTTTAAAAATATGAAAAAAGAGGTATTTTTCTCGCTCCTCCTCGACGCGAAAAACAGGCTGATAAAGGAATACAGAGTTTCGGAAGGGTCACTCACGAATTCCATCATACATTCAAGAGAGGCCTTCAGAGAAGCCATAAGGGAATCAGCAGCATCTGTTATATTCGTTCACAATCATCCGAGCGGTGATCCAACGCCGAGCAGAGATGATATTGCAGTTACTGAGAGACTGAAAAAATCAGGTGAAATTATCGGCATTAATGTGCTCGACCATGTAATCATTGGAGACGGCAAATATGTCAGCATCAGGGAGACAGGGGTTTTGTGATAAAATAGAACTACCTTGGATATAGGCGAGCATAATTTTTTAATCCTGCTTAATTACCGCTATTTTTTAAAGGAGGAGGTTTCGATGCCTGTATACGATTATAAATGTGAAAAATGCGGAAATGCCTTTTCTTTAGTAATGAGCATCTCAGAAAAAGGGGCAAAAAAGGTTAAATGCCCAAAGTGCAAAAGCACAAGGATTAAACAAGTATATTCCGGCTTTTTTGCGGTAACATCAAAAAAGTCATAAATTAATAAGGCCATCTTCAGACGGGTTAGCCTTACTTTCGCAAAATTAGGCGGATGTTATCTTGCCCCGGGAGAACCTGAAAGCTTTGCTTAAAATCAGCCCAAACAATTTGTTATAAAATAAGGGTAAGCAATAAATAAACTCACTAACTGGAGGACATAGTAATGATTAAAAGGGCGCTCATAAGTGTCTCTGACAAGAGCGGCGTTGTTGAATTCGCAAAGGAATTATCGGCATTGGGTGTTGAGATACTGTCAACCGGCGGAACAGCAAAGGCTCTTAGAGAGTCCGGGGTCTCGGTTGTTGAAGTATCTGATTATACCGGTTTTCCGGAAATGCTTGACGGCAGGCTTAAAACATTGCATCCCAAAATACATGGCGGCCTTCTTGCAAGAAGGGGAAACTCAAAGGACATGGAAGACATAAAGAAACATGAAATAAGCGAGATAGATATGGTTGTAGTGAATCTTTATCCATTTGAGGCGACCATATCAAAATCAGGCGTGACTTTTGAGGAAGCAGTTGAGAACATCGATATAGGAGGGCCTACGATGTTAAGAGCGGCTTCGAAAAATTATCAGGACGTGGCTGTTATAGTTGATCCGAATGACTACGCAAAAATAATCGAGGCCTTAAAATCATCCAACAAGGAATTGGACTTAAACACAAAACTTGATCTTGCCAAAAAGGTCTTTGCCCATACCTCACGGTATGATACTCTTATAGCCGACTATCTCATATCTGTAACCGAAAAAGAAGCGTCATTCCCTGAATTTCTGACAACATCACTCGAAAAGGTGGCCACCCTCAGATACGGTGAAAATCCACAGCAGAAGGCGGCAATATATAAAGAAAGGACAAGCGGTTTATCGCTTCCTGATGCGAAGATTCTTCAGGGAAAAGAGATGTCATTTAATAATTATCTGGATACGCACTCAGCCTTATTGCTCGCTATTGAATTTGATAAAAAGGCGTGCGCGATAATTAAGCACAATAATCCGTGCGGTGTTGCAGTAGGACAGACAGCAGCGGATGCGTACAGAAAAGCCGTAAAAACAGACCCTGTTTCAGCTTTCGGCGGTGTTGTAGCCTTTAACACCCAAGTAGATGACGACGCTGCAAAAGAAATGGTGGACTTATTCCTTGAAGTAGTAATAGCCCCTTCTTTTTCAAAAGAAGCTGTTGAGATATTTTCGAAAAAACCCAATGTCAGACTTTTGGAATTGCCTCATATGCTCTCCCCGGATAGAAAGCTGCCTGCCTCATGGGATATGAAGCGCATTGCAGGCGGCATACTTCTTCAGGGCTGGGATTATTCGGCAGAAGACGTCATGTCATTAAGGGCTGTTACAAAACGCCAGCCTTCAAAAGAGGAACTCGATGCATTATCATTCGCTTGGAAGGTCTGCAAGCACGTTAAATCAAACGCCATTGTCTATACATTCATGGACAGGACAGTAGGAATCGGAATTGGACAAACAAGCAGGGTTTATTCCGCGAAGATCGGCGCAATCAATGCCTGCGAATCCGTAAAGGGCTCGGTTGTGGCATCGGATGGATTTTTCCCATTCAGGGACGGCATAGATGTGCTCGCTGAAATGGGTGTAACAGCAGTTGTCCAGCCCGGCGGCTCATTAAAGGACTCCGAGGTTATACAGGCTGCAGATGAATACAATATGGCAATGATACTAACCGGCGCCAGACATTTCAGACACTAAAGCAGGTTAAGGTAAAGGTTAAGGATAAGGGTTAAGTTGAAAAATGCTTAATATCACCTGCCTTTTTTCTTAACCTCAACCTTAACCTTTATTTTTTCTATTGGAGGTTAAATGAAGGTTCTCGTTATAGGCGGAGGTGGAAGGGAACATGCAATCGCGTGGAAGCTTTCACAGTCAAAACATATTAACAAAATTTATTGCACACCCGGAAATGCCGGAATAGCAGGAATCGCAGAGTGCATTGATATCGGGACAAGCGATTTTGATTCTTTGATCAACTTTGTCAGATATGAATGGATAGACCTCACTATCGTTGGTCCTGAGGAGCCTCTATCCATGGGAATAGTTGATGCGTTCGAAAAAGAGGGAAGAAAAATCGTGGGGCCGACAAAATCAGCAGCTCAATTGGAATCGAGCAAGGTCTTCTCAAAAGAGTTTATGAAGCGGCACCGGATACCATCAGCAGATTATAAGGTCTTTTCTTCCTATATTCACGCAGAAGAATATGTGAGAATGAAAGGTGCGCCGATTGTAATCAAGGCAGACGGTCTTGCAGCAGGAAAAGGCGTTATTGTAGCTTCAACCGTCAATGAGGCGCTTGACGCATTAAGGCTGATTATGAAAGACAAGGCCTTTGGCAAGGCAGGAGACAGGGTAATCGTGGAAGAATGCCTTCAAGGCGAGGAGGCATCCTTTATGGCCTTTACTGACGGCACTACAATTATTCCCATGGTCAGCGCTCAGGATCATAAGCGCGTTGCGGACAATGATACAGGCCCAAATACAGGAGGCATGGGCGCCTACAGTCCTGCTCCTGTAATTACACGGGAGCTTGAAAGCCTTGTTATTGATAAAATAATGATGCCGACTATCAACGGCCTTAAGGCAGAGGGAATTAAATATAAAGGCATACTCTACGCAGGCCTGATGATTAATGAAGGCAGACCTTATGTACTTGAATTCAATTGCAGGCTTGGCGACCCTGAGACTCAACCGGTTCTTTTCAGGCTTGAGTCTGACCTTATGGATATTTTCATGGCAATAGCAGACGAGAAACTCTCTGATATAACAGTCCAGTGGAAGGATGATCCATCAGTATGCGTTGTCCTCGCATCAGGAGGATATCCCGGAGAGTATCAGAAAGGAAAGGTTATAGAAGGGCTTGATAAGTCGCTCAAAAACGTGGTTGTGTTCCATGCCGGCACTTCTTTTAATAATGACAATATAGTAACTAATGGGGGAAGGGTTCTTGGTGTCACTGCGAGTGGAAAAGACATAATGGCAGCAAAGCAGGCCGCCTACGAAGCAATCCAAAATATACATTTTGACGATATGCATTACAGAAAAGACATTGCTGATAAAGCTTTGAAGAAAGGTTAAGGCTAAGGCTGAGGTCAAGAAAATAAAAAATATTATCCTTAACCTCAACCTGAACCTGTTTTTTATATGAAAGTCCACTTAGACTGTTTTCCATGTTTTTTTAAGCAAACAATAATTGCTGTCAGGCTCGGCACAAAGGATGAAATGCTCCAGGCAGACGTGCTTAAGGCCGTGGCTGAAGAGATTAGAGCGACCGATATGTCACGGCCTCCGGCATACACTACGACTTTTATCCACCGGAAAATAAGGCATTTGTTGGGAAAAGACCCGTTCAAGGGAATAAAGTCAGAATATAATCAGGTGGCTTTGGGCTTATATCCAGACCTTAAAAGGTTAGTTGATAACAGCGCAGACCCGCTCTGGACAGCTTCGAGGCTCGCGATTGCAGGCAATGTAATAGACTTCGGCATATTTACCTCGGTAGATATTACAGGTACCGTTGACAGGGCACTGAACAATCCTATTACGGTTGACAACTACCCTGCGTTTAAAAAAGCGCTAAGCGAAAATTCAGAGGTTCTTTACTTGCTCGATAACGCTGGTGAGATTGTCTTTGACAGGCTTCTAATTGAGATTTTAATTGGCATGGGGAAAAAAGTGAGGGCTGTTGTCAAAGGCCATCCTGTTTTAAATGATTCAACAATTGATGATGCCTTTGAAACAGCCCTTACCAGTGTATGCGATGTAATGGACAACGGCTCTGACTGCATAGGCACCATCATCGAACTTGTCACTCCTGAATTCGCCGGCGAATTAGGCAACGCCCCCTTTGTAATAAGCAAGGGACAGGGAAATTACGAAACCCTGTGCACTGAAAATTTCGCCGACAACAAACAGGTATTTTTCCTTTTTCAGTCAAAATGCGATGTGCTATCAAAAGAACTCGGACTCTCAACAGGCTCAATGGTAATGATGCCGCACAAGAACAACAACGCCTCAAATCAAGCCGTATAACACTGTATTTTAATGGTTTTTATTCCCTGCATGAAGGGATTATAAAAGCTTATATACCGATAAGAAAATTAACTGCTTAAAATCTTGACATTTAACCGGATTTTAATTATTATACCTTCCAAATTCAACGAGCGCTAAATATATTTAAAAGATTCGATTAAAGGAGGATTATAGTGGAAGCACCTACGATATTGCACGCTGTATTACCGAGTGTTCCGCCTTATGTTTCTTATTCATGGCTGTCAATGGGCGTCTTAATAGGCGCAGCCCTTGCCATAAAAAATAAAATAACCCTTGTGCCCTCGAAACTCCAAAATCTGCTCGAGACATTCGCGGAATTTTTTCTGACCATTGCCAATAACAATATAGGCCATCACTGGGGTGGGAAATTCTACCCGCTGCTCGGCACCATAGGCCTCTATATACTGACTTGCAATCTTATGGGATTAATACCCGGATTTGACGCACCTACAGGAAACATAAACATGACCGCATCCGTGGCAATACCCGTATTCTTCATTTATCAGGCTTACGGTATAAAGGTTCACGGCATAAAATACATAAACCACTTTTTAGGCCCGATAAGATCGGTTTATGCGCTTCCGCTTATGATATTGATGTTTTTTATAGAGCTAATTGGCCATATAGTAAGACCTCTTACATTGTCTGTCAGGTTGTTCGGTAACATGATGGCAAAGCACATGATCTTAATCATCATGGGCCTTCTTGCGCCAGTTATAGTACCGGTCGCGATACTCGGACTTGGCGTTCTTGTTAGCGTAATACAGGCCTATGTTTTTGTTCTCTTGACCTCTTTATATCTCGCAGGAGCGGTTGAAGAAGGTCATTAATATTTCAAGGAAAGGAGGTAGATTGCATGAAAAAATTTCTTTCAATTAGCTTGCTTATGCTCTTTGCGCTGACCATGTTTGCATCAGTTGCCTTTGCTGAAGAGGCTGCTGCAGCAAGCGATGGAAAGCTCGGCTATTTTGGCATGGCTGTTCTTGGTTCAGGAATAGCGATTGGCATAGCTGCTTTCGGAACAGGAATTGGTATGGGCTTAGGCTTAAAAGGCGCCACAGAAGGCGTAGCAAGAAACCCGGGCGCATCCGGCAAGATAACAACAACTCTTATCATCGGTCTTGCGATGATCGAGTCACTCGCTATTTACGCGCTTGTTGTTGTTCTGATCGTACTTTTCGCAGATCCATTCAAATTACTTTAATTTTCCGCTTTTATCGGGGATTCCTGCTTTTTTATCAGGAATCCCCTTTATATTTAACCAAATCTGTATGTGAAATCGTATTAGTATAGCGTCATCTTTGTATTTGCTATCCAGTCTTTCTTATTGCCGCCGCC
>JBBILM010000108.1:0-6687 GCA_037444915.1 Nitrospirota bacterium
TTTCTTTCATCCTTAATCTCTTCTATATCTAATTGCCTGACCTTCTCAGGAGGTCTTTTAGAAGCCGGTATATTTCTATAAACAGGCGCGTAAGTCTCCCTCGATGGCTTAATCTCTGGAGGCCCTACACTCACCCTTTCTTTTAAAAAAGGATTTTCTCTTAATCTGACATCCTTCTTTTTCCCTGAAGTAAAGGCGTCCCTGTCAACAACAGTAACCGAATTTTTAACGCGGATATTCTTGTACTCATGCTTGATTACAGTCTTTTCAATATTTATATTAATTATGTTCACACTGTGCGGACCGTAATAGCCCCGACCATAATATATCTCTCCCGGAGCCAGAGGAACCCATGCCACGTATGACGGCGTATAAACCCATGCAACATAACCGGGCGCCCAGTAAACGAATCCGAATGACGGAGGCACCCATCCCCATCCAATCCCTGTGATGAACGCCCATCTGCCGTAATGATAAGGCACCCATCCCCAGGGTTCGTACGAAATCCATACATAATTACCGCTGTACCATGTCCATTTGCCAATCCTGTACGGTGACCATCCCGCAGTTATCCTGATGGAAGGAGTCCAGACATAACCGTACGGCCTCGCGTAAACCCATCTGCCGTTGTGGTCAAAATCATAAGAATATTCAAGGAGCTCATCAGGAAGATATCTTGAGCTTTCTCCGTAAGCAATAAGCCTGTTGTCCCGCTGCCGATTCCATTTCTCCCATTCATCAGGGGAGCCTATAGGCGATAAATCCGCGTACAGGTCATCTCCGACCCGCAGGGTTTTTCCGGCCGGAACCCTTGTTTTGCCGCTTCTGCTTTCCACATAAGCATAGCTTTTAAGAACAGAGACATTGGTATGTCCTTTTTCCGAAACATCTACCATAACAACAGAGTCATCATATATACTGACCGAGGAAAAAGGGGTATCTATCTGTATATGATTCAGCCCGCCCCTTCTGTCATTTACATACAGATAACCTCTGATAATGTAAAACTGGGCAGAGTCATCTTCAACATGAATAATACTTAAGGAAGAATTCGCGTCGAGCCTGAGATAAGTCCCGCCTTTGATATGAATCTCAGCCCTTGCCCTTTCAGGCACCCATATCCTGTCACCCTCTATTAAAGGCATATTTATTGACGCAGGCACCCATTCTCGCGTGTCCTGCGCGTATATTTGCACGTCTCCTTCGACAAGGCTCATCCTGATTATCCCTAATTCTGCCGCAAATGAAGAACGAGAATAAAGCAGAACAATAAAAATAAAAATTATAATCCGGAATTTTTTCATGCCAACCTCCAAACTTGTCTGTCTATATACAAAAGTGTATCATAAAAAATCGCATACCACTACACCCGAAAAATGCAGTCTATCATCAACATTATGCTGGCAAAGGCCGATAAATCAAAATAATACATTTAACACTTCTATTGATTATAGTGGCATGGGCAGATAAATGGCTTTATCCCGCCACATTATTGAGGCTCGTAAATGAACCTCCCCGCCGCAGAGACGGCGGGGTATCTTAAAAAAAAGACAACCGCGAATCGTCATTCCCGCTTGTCGGGAATCCTTCTGAAAAGAAAGATTCTGGACAAGCCAGAATGACGGCACAAGGAAACCCCACAGCAGAGACTGTGGGGTATTGAAAATTTAATAAAACATATCAAATCAAAAATACAGGGCTGATTCACTGGATTGTTTCTATAAGGTGCGAATTATAAAGGCTTTTATCTGTTCATGCCACTATATAACTGCATTTTTGGGGGTTAAAATGCTAATCCTGTATCAGATTAAACCCCTTTGATCCCGAATCTAATCATTTTATCTTTCAAATCCCTGATTTTATCCCTTATTTGCGCTGCCTTCTCAAAATCAAGGCTTTTGGCCGCATCCCGCATCTCGGCGTCAAGCCTTTTAATCGTGGCGTCGCTTAATTCATATTCAGCAATATCTTCCGAAATTGCCGGAGCCGTAAAGTAATCTGCTTCATAAATAGAGCTGAGAATGTCTTTAATGCTGCTCCTGACAGTCTCCGGGTTTATAAGCATTTTCTTATTGTATTCCTCCTGAATGCGCCTTCTTCGGGCTGTTTCATCCATGGCCTTTTTCATGGAATTCGTAATATTGTCGGCATAGAATATTACCTGTCCGTTTACATTTCTCGCAGCGCGCCCTGATGTCTGAATTAAGGAGCGTTCTGAGCGCAGAAAACCCTCTTTGTCCGCATCGAGTATTGCAACAAGCGATACCTCCGGTATGTCAAGACCCTCCCTGAGCAGGTTAACTCCTATCAATGCATCGAATGCCCCGAGCCTTAAATCCCTTATTATTTCTATCCTTTGCAGGGTGTCTATTCCTGAATGAAGATATCTTGCCTTTATGCCTATGTCCGAATAATAATCTGTGAGGTCTTCGGCCATCTTTTTTGTCAATGTGGTAACAAGCACCCTTTCGCTGATTTCAGCCCTTTTTCTTATCTCTGCTGATAGGTCATCCACCTGTCCTTTTACAGGTTTTACTGTTATCTTTGGATCCATCAGGCCTGTCGGCCTTATCACCTGTTCAATAATCCTTCCGGATGACTTCTCTGTTTCATAATTTCCGGGTGTAGCGGATACGTATATCACCTGATTTATCCGGTTTTCAAATTCAGCGAATTTCAAAGGTCTGTTGTCAAGGGCTGACGGCAGCCTGAATCCATAGTCAACGAGCGTCTGTTTTCTTGACCTGTCTCCTTCGTACATAGCGCCTATCTGAGGTACTGTGGCATGTGATTCATCCATGATAAGGAGAAAATCGCCCTTTGACGGACCGCTTATCAGATAGTCTATCAATGTATAAGGAGGCTCTCCGGGCAGTCTTCCGCTCAGATGCCTTGAGTAGTTTTCTATTCCATGGCAATATCCGAATTCCCTGAGCATTTCGAGGTCAAACCTCGTCCTTTGTTCTATCCTCTGGGCGTAAATAATGTCCCCCTGATTTCTGAGTGAGCGCATCCTTTCCTGCAATTCCTTTTCAATGCCTTCTATGGCCCTTTCCAATTTTGATTTGGGCGTAATCCAGTGGCTGTTCGGATAAAGTATAAGCCGCTGTATCCTGCCTGTTTTATGGCCTGTCAAGAGGTCGAAATCGTATATCGAATCAATATCATCTCCAAAAAACTCTATCCTCACGCCCCTGTTCTTTGAAAATGCTGGGTAAACCTCTATAACATCACCCCTCACCCTGAAATTTCCGCGTTTAAGGTCAACATCCGTGCGCACGTAAAGCAGTTCAACAAGGCTTCTTAAAAGGTCATCCCTTTTAATTCTCATCCCCTCTTCTATAAACAGGTGCATGCCGAGATAGTCCTCTGGAGAGCCTATTCCGTAAATACATGACACGGATGCCACGACTATAACGTCTGTCCTCTCAAGAATGGACATTGTGGCAGAATGGCGGAGCCTGTCTATATCATCGTTAATCATCGAATCCTTTTCTATGTAAGTATCTGTTGATGGTATGTATGCCTCCGGCTGATAATAATCATAGTAGCTGACGAAAAATTCTACCGCGTTTTCAGGGAACAGCTCCCTGAACTCGCCGTAAAGCTGCGCTGCAAGGGCTTTGTTATGAGCGATAACCAGCGTCGGCTTGTTAACATTGGCAATAACATTGGCTGCTGTAAGGGTTTTGCCTGAACCTGTTACGCCCAGAAGCACCTGATGCGCAAGGCCGTTCCTTATCCCCTCTGTCAATGCGCTGATCGCCTCTGGCTGGTCTCCCTTTGGAGTAAAATTAGAGCTTAATTTAAACTCGTTCATGGCTTTATGTTAAAATAATTGCATCAAAAGAAAAAAGGGAATGGCATGAATCAATGCAAAAAGGGAGTGCAGATTTTCCACCCGCATGAGGAATGCGGGATATTCGGCGTGTACGGCCATCAGGAAGCGGCGAATCTAACCTACCTTGGATTATACGCGCTTCAGCACCGCGGTCAGGAGGGCGCCGGCATATGCTCTTCTGACGGAAAAAGCCTGTATCTGGAAAAGGCGATGGGTCTTGTTGCCGATATTTTTACAGAAAAAAGGCTGAAACGCCTCTCCGGCAATATCGCGATAGGCCATAACAGATATTCAACTGCTGGAGGAGGGGGGCTTAAAAATGTGCAGCCTCTTGTCGCCAATTATTCACTCGGAAGCATTGCTGTAGCTCACAACGGCAATCTGGTAAACGCGGAACAGTTGAAAGAGCAACTGGAAGCCGAGGGCGCGATATTTCAGTCATCTTCTGACAGCGAGGTAATCCTTCACCTCATCGCCCGTTCAAAGAAAAGCAATCAGTACGAACGCATAATAGAGGCGCTTAAATTCGTCAGAGGCGCCTTCAGCCTTGTTTTTCTGAAAAAAGACGAGATGATAGCAGTAAGGGACCCTTTTGGGGTCAGGCCGCTCTCAATAGGATTAGTGGACGGCGCATATGTTATTGCCTCGGAGACATGCGCGTTTGATCTGATAGGAGCTGAATACATAAGAGACGTGGAGCCGGGCGAGATGGTGATCATAAACAACAACGGGCTCTGCTCGATAAAGGCATTGCACAGCATCAGAAAATCCTTCTGCGTGTTTGAATTCATTTACTTTGCAAGGCCTGACAGCTATATATTTGACAATGTCTGCGTTAACACCATGAGAAAGGGGCTGGGAAGGCAGCTTGCTGAGGAATCGTGGATTGACGCTGATATAGTAATACCCGTGCCTGACTCAGGGGTTCCGGCTGCAATCGGTTTTGCTGAAGATAGCAGGATACCTTTTGATTTCGGGCTGATAAGAAACCATTACATTGGAAGGACATTTATTGAGCCGAAGCAGAGCATAAGGCATTTTGGCGTAAAAATAAAGCTTAATCCGGTAAAGGATCTCTTAAAGGGCAAGAGGGTAGTAGTGGTGGATGATTCAATAGTCAGGGGAACAACGAGCAAAAAAATCGTTAAGATGCTCAGGGAAGTGGGAGGGGCAAAAGAGGTGCATATGAGAATATGCTCTCCTCCGACAATATGCCCGTGTTTTTACGGAATTGATACACCTACAAGGCATGAACTTATTGCTTTTACCCACCAAACAGAAGAAATAAGGAAATACATAACCGCTGACAGCCTTTCATATCTGAGTCCTTCGGGCTTAAAAAAGATAATCCCGAACCCTGAAAACTATTGCATGGCATGTTTTGATAATAAATATCCCATAGTGTTTGAGAGCGAAAAATTAGAACAGATGGAGATGCTGTTCGTCTGATTCGTGTGTAACTCCGGAAGAGCAACCGAAAAGAATGGATTTTTTAAATGATTACAAAAACTATTCAGGCAATCTTTAAAACCAATCTCAATATAAAGCAAAACGAAAAAGTCCTTGTATTTACCGATAAAATCTCTCCGCTTGAGGTGTTGCACGAAAACGATATCTGCCGCAGGGAAAGACTAAGGGATATAGCTCTTCTAATCGCTGAGGTGGGAAAGGCATTCACAAAAAAAATAATCAGCGCGGAATACAGGGCAACAGGAAGCCACGGCGCAGAGCCGCCAGCAGAAATATGGGAAACAGCATTTGGCAAAAAGGCTGTTCAGGAATTAAAAAAACAGAGGCTTTTGAATCCATTGATAGATAAGGTTATCAAGGATGACGGCATTAAAAAGGCAGAAGGCATCATAAAAAAACACCGCAGGTCTGCTGTAAATGCTGTAATCGCCATTTCCAACTACTCTACAAGCCACACCAGATTCAGGGATTTGCTGACAAGGATATGCGGCTGCAGGTACGCGAGCATGCCCCTGTTTGAGGCCTCGATGCTTGAAGGCGCCATGAACGTGAACTGGAAGGAACTCGCTAAAAGGACTGTTCGCATAGCCGGCATAGTCAACAGGGCGGAAATTATAGAGATAAAAACACCAAATGGAACTCATCTTACCCTTTCCAAAAAAGGCAGGAGGGCATTGGCTGATTCCGGCATGCTCTCAAAGGCCGGCTCATTCGGCAACCTCCCTGCTGGTGAGGTTTTTCTGGCGCCGGTTGAAGGCAGCGCATCAGGAAGGCTTGTATTGGAATGGGCTCCGACGCGGGAGTTAAAATCACCTGTTGCGCTTATCGTGGAAAATGGAATTGTTACGGAAATAGAGGGTGAAGAAGTCTTCGCGGGTTATCTTAGGGAAAAGCTGAATGAGAGGCCTGAGAACAGAAACATAGCAGAGCTCGGAATCGGCACAAATGATATGGCTAAAAGACCTGACAATATACTCGAATCAGAAAAAATTCTTGGAACAATACATATAGCTCTTGGCGACAACAGTTCATTCGGCGGTGTGGTAAAGACCCCGTTTCATCAGGATTTTGTATTTTTCAGGCCGACCGTTATATTGAAGTCAAAAAACAAAGCAGGGGCTTATCTGCTTAAAAACGGCGTTTTCAGCATAGGCAGCGCTGTTTAACCAAAAAAAGCAATCGATGCGTAATATAGAGCAAGCCTGACACCAAAGTATTTCCTTAGTATCTTTATTCTCTTGTCTTTCAATAGCTTTTATAAACTGGTTAATATGTCTATAATTATCTGGTTTTTGTAATATTTTTTGCTTGACCATGATACTCGTACTTCGTATAATCTATCATAATGTTTAAGAAACTTAAAAATAAATGTTCCC
>JBBILM010000109.1:0-6537 GCA_037444915.1 Nitrospirota bacterium
GCAGTAGGCATGACAAAGCCAATTATGCCTTTCGTTTACTTTTTTAAGTGTATCGAGAAAAAGCAGCCGGTCTTCATCCTTATTATAAATGTCCTTTCTCTCGTTTCCTCTGGATGTTACATGATATACTGCGCCGTCATACTCTATTCTTAGCGGTCTTGCCATACGGTAAGCTTATATTGAATCAATGCCCAATGTCAAGATTAAAGACCTGACCCTGTGCCTGCCCTTTATCATCCAGACAATGACAAGGCGATTTTGAGGATATTGTTTGAGAGAGTTAGAGAGAATCCTGTAGTAAAGCTTTCTCGCAGTCGTCCTTACAAGAAGAACGATAATGCTCATGTAGAGCAGAAGGGAGGGGATAAGGTAAGGAAGCTTATAGGATATTTCAGATTTGATACAGAAATTGAGGTAAAACTTCTGAATAAAATATACAAGCAGGCAGACTTGATAGATAATTATTTCATAGCGTGCGCGAAATTAAAAGAGAAGGTGAAAGACTCCAAAGGTAAAACAATAAAGAAGGTTTATGAACCTCCCATAACTCCGTATCAAAGATTAATGCTATGCAATGAAGTGCCGGATGAATTAAAGAGGAGACTGAAAAAGATTTACGAGCGACTTAATATGATAGAATTAAAGCAAGAGATGGATAGGCTAATAGAGGAGCTTATCAATTCAAAATTAGGCGTTTATACACAAACAAAGAAAAAATTTCACGGACAAAAATTATTATCTATCCAGTAACAAAAAACAGCATTTCAAGGACACTGAATTTTTATCTAACACGTAGTGCGCAATTATGTCTTGAAAAATAGCCGAAAGGGTAACATCAACCTCTCTACCAAATTTAACTTTATATCGCCATTGAAATTCACGAATTCTGAATAGGTCATAAAATATCTGATAGGAAACATCTTTATACGGCTTTATGGTGTTATCCAATAGCACATTCAAGAAAGCACCATATTGTTTTGATATAGGTGATATAATTTTAATAGTTCTATTTTATTGCAGGCCAACAGTTACTTTTATCTTTCTTCTGCATTTCATAGTAATTTATCTCAATGTTTTGATGCCTGTCAAGAAAATTAGGCATATTTCATTGAAAAGGCAGCGATAATTCTATATAAAGATAAAAATTTATTAAGCGGCGGTCAGACTATGCCTGTTTCATCAAACCGGAAATATCTTTCCAGGGTTCATAATCCCTTTTGGATCAAAGGCTTCCTTAATCTGTTTCATTAATTGGAGTTCTTTTTCTTTTATCTCCATTCCTATATAAGGGGATTTTGTAATGCCTATGCCGTGTTCGCCGGATATGGATCCCCCGAGACTGAGTGTAACCTCAAATATCTTTTTCACAAGCTCTTTCCCTTTCGCGAATTCTTCCCTGTCATTGATATCAACCATTATATTTACATGGATATTGCCGTCGCCTGCGTGTCCAAAGTTAATTATCCTGATATTGCTCTGTTCGGATAATTTAGTCAGTTCTGTAAGAAGCGACGGAATTTTATCCCTCGGAACAACGATATCCTCATTAATCTTTGTCTTCTTTATATGGTACAGCGCAGGAGAGATTATCCTTCTTGCCTCCCATAATCTTTCTCTTGCCATATCGTCTTTGGCGACTATTGTGTCTCCGCCGAGCGACTGGCAGATATCTACTACTTTTTCAGCCTCTTTCTTTATTGTGGCTGGATAGCCGTCAAGCTCTATAAGCAGCAAAGCATCTATGTCCATTGGAAGGCCTGTAGGTTTATAGTTTTCGACAGCTTCAATAGAAAACCTGTCCATGAACTCCATTGTTCTGGGGATTACTTTAGAAGTGATTATCTTTGATACAGCAATTCCCGATGCTTCAATATTATTGAACATGGCGATGAGTGTTACGACATCTTCTGGCAGAGGCAGTATTTTAAGCCTTATCTTTGTTGTTACGGCTAATGTGCCTTCAGAGCCAATAAGCATGTTTTTCAGATCATATCCAACTACGCGTTTGTAGGTGCGGCCTCCAACGTTTATAACGCTGCCATCGCTTAGGACAGCCTCCAGGCCCATGACATGATCCCTCGTTACGCCGTATTTTATCGCGCGCGGGCCGCCTGCATTAGTAGCCACATTGCCTCCAATGGTGCACACGTTAAGGCTTGCGGGATCCGGAGGATAAAAATAACCAAGATATTCGAGTTCGCGCTGAAGTTTCCCATTGACAATACCCGGCTCTACTACTACTGTCATATTTTTTGTATCAACATCGAGCATTTTTCGCATTTTTTCGAGGCTGAGAATTATACATCTGTCATATACCGCAACAGAAGCGCCTGTCATGCCTGTTCCAGCGCCGCGCGGGATTACGTGCAGGCTGTTTTCAGCAGCATACTTTATTATTCTTGAAACATCGTCCGTGTTTTTGGGCCATGCAACCGCAAAAGGCAGATTTTCCGCAGCGTTTGAGGCATCAAAACTATAGCAGATGAGGTCTTCTTTTTCCGCGGATATATCTATATTATTTAACCGGGGAAACAAGGGATTCTTTGTCTTCATAATAATGAAATTATACTAGTTGGGAGATAGTTCTGTATAGCCGGGGAGTATATTTTAATTCTGAAATAGTAAGATTCCGTGCGGAAAACTGCACGGAATATTACTATTTGTCCTGTGCGTGTAAAAATTGGCGCTGCTTATCTTGTAGATCAATGAAAAAAGAAAAGGGATTATCTCCTCTCCCTTCCTCCGTGCCCCCTGCCTCCGCCATATCCGCCGCCGCCGTATCCACCCCGCTTGCCTTCGTGTCCGCGTCTTTCTCTTGGCTGCTGGGGTTTGGCTTCGGCAACGGAAATAGTCCTTTCCATGAATGTTGTTCTGTCAAGGGAGGCAATCGCATTTTTTGCCTCTTCTTCCGAGCCCATTTCAACAAAGCCAAAACCCTTGGATTGTCCGGTATGGGTGTCTTTAATTAAATTCACCGACTTTACCTCTCCGAACCGTGCGAATAGTTCTTTCATGTTATCCTCTGTTGCCTTGAAGGATATGTTGCCTACATAAATCTTGTTCCCCATTGATTAACCTCCTACCGTTTTGGTGAAAAATAAAACCCGGAACTTTGAGGACCCCAGCAACAGATTGCATAGAATATGCGACCTATTCATATTAAAGTTACGGAGTTTTTTGCTTATCTCTTTGGAAAGCTATTAGTAGTATAGAGCAAAGTGTTCCGTTTGTAAATACACAATTTTTTAGAGTTGCTAATCTGTCAGTTTTCCACATTGCTGAATTGAAGCGAGATTGCCTTTGAAACGCCGGGCTCTTCCATTGTAATGCCGTAAAGATAATCTGCGGCCTCCATGGTCGCCCTGTTATGTGTTATAACGATAAACTGGGTTTCATTGGAAAGCTCTTTTATCATTTTTGTAAACCTTATTGTGTTTGATTCATCCAGCGGAGCGTCAGCTTCATCAAGTATGCAGAGCGGACTCGGTTTTATTAAAAAGCCGGCAAATAATACGGCAAGGGATGTGAGGGCTTTTTCGCCGCCTGAAAGGAGGTTAAGGTTCTGCAGTTTCTTGCCCGGGGGCTGGGCGATTATTTCGATGCCGGATTCCAGAATGTTTTCTTCGTCGCTGAGGAGAATATCAGCCTTGCCTCCCCCGAAAAGTATGGTAAATACCTCAGAGAATTTTGCCTTGAGCAATTCATACGCTTCCCTGAGCTTTCTCTTGGTCGTGGTATTAATTCTGCTTATGGCTTCTTCGAGTTCAGCTATTGACAGGGTTAAATCCTGCTGCTGCTTTGTAAGAAAATCATAGCGTGTTTTTATCTCTTCGTATTCCTCTATTGTGCCGAGATTCACGGGCCCGAGATCCCTGATTTTTGCGTTTAATTCATTAATCCTGTTCTCATTTTCCGGGGCGTCAAATTCTTCTGGCTGGCTGCTGAGCCTTTCCGGCTCATTTTTAATTTCAACGCCGTATTTTTGCATTATGGATGTTTCTATGTTTTCTATCCTTATTCTGTTTTCCATGGCCTTCAGATTCAGATCAGATATTTCCTGTGAAGTTGTATTTATGGCTGAATGAATATTTTTAATTTTACCTTCTATGTTAAGAAGTTCCTGATTTTCGGATGAAATATGCTCCTTTAAATCCGCACGCTTTTTTCTTATAGAGTCCGCTTCCCCGACCAATATTTTTATGCCTTCTTCTGTTTCGAGCAATTCGGCCAATGAATTTTTAATCATCTCCTCTGCGGATTTGATGTCATTAATTGAGAGTTCCGCGGCGTTTTCGAGCTCTTCAATGGTATCAAGGATATTGCGACGCTCTTTTTTTACAGCGTCTATTTTTTCCCTGTAAGAGGCAGCCCCGAGCTGCATGTCCGTCAGATTGGACCTTGTACGCTCGTATTCTGCCTTGTCAGAGATTATGGCCTCCTGCATTGCCGATATATCTTCAGAGATAGAGGTTTTTTCCTTTTCTATGGCATTGATTTCCTCATTTTTTGAAAAAATCAGTTCATCGAGGGTCTTTTTTTCCTGGGCTATTGTTTTAATTTCAGCATCCATAAGAGAGAGGCTTCTTTTTTTTCTAAGCCTTTCTTCTGTCTGATTATTGAGGGTATGCTTTGTGATGGACAACTGTTTTTCAATATCAATAATCTTTTCATCTATAGTTTTGATAGCGTCTTTTTTAGATGACAAAGAATTGCTTGTAACCGTTAATTCATCCTCTGTTTCCTTGATTTTTCTTTGCTGCTCCTGAATCGCCTTTTGGAGTTCTTTTATTTCTCTTTTTCTTTTAAGGATGGCCTTTCCGTGACCCGCAAAAAGCCAGCCATCACTGCTTATGACGTCGCCTTCAAGCGTGACAAGCGTAATATCTTGCTGAGCGGACAGGGAGTTCAATATATTTATGGCTGAATTAAGATTTTTAACGATATACGCATTGCCCAGCATATTATCCGTCAATGCGGCCACTATATTGGCGGCATCGTTGTTTTCAAACCTCATAAAATCAGAAGCCTTTCCCAATGTGTCGCCTTCAAATCCAGCCGCGCTTAGTGCCGGTTGTTTTCTGTTTTTATTGAATCCGGTATAAAGTATCGCTGTTCTGCTCAGATTTTTTTCCTTGATAATGTTCACGGCAGGCAAAATATCATCAATATTGTCTATTATTATTGAATTAATCTTTTCTGAAAGGGCTGCTTCAATGGCTATTTCAAAGTCTTTGTCAGTACTGATTATGTCAGACAGAACCAGATGTCCTTTGCTGCCGGTTGCCTGATTTTGACCGTCCGAATTCGGGGACCCGCCAAGAAAATCCTTTAAAGACCTGTCAATTATTAATTCCTTCAGAGAGTTAAGCCGGGAGATATTGGCTGCAAGGGACTCCCTTTCCTGAAAGAGCATGGCCTTTTTGTTTTCGATCTCAATTTTTTGCTGCGACGCGTCAGAGCTCAATTTAAATTTTTCGGCTCCAAGCATGGACAGGTCGTCGGTAGCGACTTTAACGATCTGTTCATTTTCAGAAACAGCCTTTTCTAATGCGCTAATAGCCTTTTCTAAGGTTTCCGCATCTTTGGCTGACGACGATTCCTTATATTTTAATGTGTCGAGCGAGGATTGAAGCTTGTGCAGCTCGTTTTTTTTGCTGCTAAGGTTTTCGGATATCCTGAAGAGGTTTTTTCTGTTATTTTCAATCTCTGATTCCTTGTCGTTTAAAATAGCTTCGAAGTCTGAGGCCCTGTCTTTTTTTTCCCTTAAGTTTTCAGTCAACTCATCCAGGCTGCTGGCAATGCTTTTTTCAGTATTATTTAACTGTTCAAGCTTCTCTGAAAGGGCAGACTTTTTCGTCTCAGTCTCTTTTTGCTGTTCAATGAGCCGGGCTATGACAGATTTTCTGTTTTCAACATTAGCCTTCAAAACAGCTATCTGTTTTTCAGAGTTTGAAACAGACCTTTCTTTTTCCTGCAGAATGCCTTCTGTTGCCGCAAGCAGTTTTTCACGCTCGACAGCCTCGAGCCTTTTTGTTTGCAGTACGTTTTCTAATGATGAAAGCTCGGCACGGCTGGCAGATTCAATTTCTCCCACCCGCTCCAGGTCTGACATAAGGGAGCTCAGGATAGCGCTCATTCTTTTATGTTCAAAACAGGCGACCGCAAGTTCTATTTCCTTTAATTCAGCCATCAGGCGCTTGTATTTCTCGGCCTTTTTAACCTGTCTGTCGAGGCTGTTTATCTGGCGTTTCAGTTCATATATTATATCGTGTATGCGCTGAAGGTTCTGTTTTGAAGATTCGAGCTTTGAAACAGCCTCTGCCTTTCTAACCTTATATTTCATGACACCGGCCACTTCTTCTATCAGAAACCTTCTGTCGTGAGGCTTGGCATTGATTATCTCTGAAATCCTGCCCTGATCCAGTATGGAATAGCTCTTGACATCGAGGCCTGTGTCAAGGAATATATCTTTGATATCCCTAAGCCTGCATTGCCTCTTGTTGAGCAGATACTCACTCTCACCCGACCTGTATAACC
>JBBILM010000110.1:0-6507 GCA_037444915.1 Nitrospirota bacterium
CATATTGAATGGGTAGTCTTAACTTCCCCTCTAAAAAGAGGGGTAGGGGTGTGTGTAGATTTCTTTTGTAATGAACCTCCCCTCAGCAGAGACTGTGGGGTATTGAAAAATAAAAGGAGAATCGAACAAGTGGCCAACGTAGCAGATGACGGATACAAGATAGATGTCTTTACAAGTGCCGGGTATTAAAGTCTATTCGCCGCATCTGACATATATTTATGGCTCAGAATCGCTCAATTTGAGTATCAAGGAGATATTATGGTAAGCACAATAGAGTGGAAAGACAATGTAGTGCTGATGCTGGATCAATCAAGACTCCCCCTCGAAGTGAAATACATTGAATGCACGGATTATCACATAGTCGCAGAGGGGATTAAGAAACTCAGGATAAGAGGCGCTCCTGCAATAGGAATTGCGGCAGCAATGGGCATCGCGCTCGGAGCGCAGGACATAAAGGCAGTAAATTTCGATGAATTTGTCGAGGGTCTTTTGCCTGTAATGAATACCATATTATCCACAAGACCGACGGCTGTTAATATACACTGGGCTGTGGAAAGGATAAAAAAACTGTTGTTTGCTCATAGGGAAGATTCTATCGACAATCTTAAAAAATTGCTTGTTGAAGAGGCAAAAAACATTCTGATGGAAGACATAGAGATCAACAAGGCGATAGGCAGATGGGGCGCTATGTTTATTAAGGACGGAGACACCATATTAACGCATTGCAACGCGGGAAGTCTCGCAACAGGCGGATACGGCACAGCCACTGCTCCCATGCTGGCAGCCAAAGAACAGGGCAAAAACATACATGTTATTGCTGACGAGACGCGTCCTGTGCTTCAGGGAGCGAGACTGACTTCGTGGGAGCTTATGCAGGCCGGCATTCCCGTAACATTGATAACTGATAACACTGCCGGAGCCTTAATGAAAAAAGGGATGATAGATCTCTCAATTGTTGGAACGGACAGAACCACAAAAAACGGTGATGTAGCGAATAAAATAGGAACCTATTCGGTATCCATATTATGCAAGGAGCATGGCATTCCGTTTTATGTTGCAGCCCCATTGAGCAGCATTGATTTCAGCATGGACTCAGGAGAGCTTATACCCATTGAGGAGCGGGACAGCTCAGAGGTCACGACTGTCTGGGGGCATAGGGTTGCACCAGAAGGGGTAAATGTAATAAACTTAGCTTTTGATGTCACGCCCGCAAAATATGTGACAGCCTTTTTTACTGAAAAAGGGGCTTTCAAACCTCGTGATATCAGGAAATTGGTCAGACAGGGCATTGATATTGATGCTTTGAGAATCAAATAGCCCTGACAACTCTCGACAAAGTGTGAAAGTGTATAACTTATGGATGTAAAAGAGATTTTTTCCGCCTATAGCGAAGAACTGAAAAAGGTTGATTATCATCTCGGTGATATTTTCAGCAGCAATGTATTTCTTATTCCGCTTATAGGGAGCCATATTTTAACAGGAGGCGGCAAAAGAATGAGGCCGCTCTTTCTCCTTCTCAGCGCTGAACTTTGCGGCTACAGAGGGCATGAAAGGGCGCAGTTGGGCTCAATAATAGAGGCTATACACACGGCTTCACTCCTGCATGATGATGTGATAGACGGCGCTGAGACAAGACGCGGAAAACCGTCTGCCCATACTATATGGGGCAATCAGATGGTGGTTCTTGTAGGTGACTTTTTATATTCAAATGCTCTGCGCTGCGCTGTAAACCAGAAAAACCAGAAGATTATGGAGGCATTGTCTGATGCTTCCACCCGCATGACAGAAGGAGAAATACTTCAACTCCATAAGACAGGAGACCCTGAAATAACTAAAGAAGAGTATTTCCAGATAATATCCGCGAAGACCGGCGTTTTAATTTCAGCAGCCTGCAGGATAGGTGCTATACTCGCAAATGCCCCTGAAGAGAAGGAAAATGCGCTTGCAAGGTTTGGTTTGAAAACAGGAATAGCATTTCAGCTCGCTGATGATATATTGGATTATATGGCAAGGCCTGATGACCTCGGCAAGAAACTCGGCAAGGACCTTGAAGAGGGCAAAATAACTATGCCGCTTATTCATCTCCTGAAGGTCGCTGACAGGAAAGAGAAGGAAGAAATAAAAAGTATTATTGCCGAGTGCGTGTCCGAAAAAACCGAATATAACGCAAGGGAACTCCAAAGACAACAGCTCGATGCCTCAACCGGCTGCCTCGCAGACTCGAATCTAAAGAGGGTGCAGGAACTGCTATTAAAATATAATGCGCTGGAAGAGGCCTTAAATGCCGCGAGGGAACTTGTCAATGAGGCAAGGTCAGAGCTGAGCATTTTCCCTGATTCTATTGAAAAAGAAGCCATTTTAAGCATGTCTGAATTCGCGATGCAGAGGGAAAAATAGGAAATAAAAAAGTGCCGGAGCAGAAAAAAATGCACCCTTACGCCGAGCTCGCAAAAAAAGCCATCACGCAATACGTAAAAGAAAACAAAATAATAAAACCGCCTCATCAAATACCCGCTGACATGGAAAAAAGGGCAGGCGTTTTTGTTTGTTTAAAGAAAGCAGGTCAGTTGAGGGGATGTATAGGAACATTTATTCCCTGCGAAGAAAATATCTACAAAGAGATAGTCAAAAATGCCATAGCCGCAGCCTCAGAAGACCCAAGATTTCAAGCTGTTGATGAATACGAACTTGATGACATCGCATATTCTGTGGATATTTTGTCAGAACCTGAAAAGATAAAGGATGCTTCAGAACTCGATCCAAAGAAATACGGCGTGATTGTCGTCAAAGGGTTCAATAAGGGGCTGCTTTTGCCGGATATTGAAGGTGTTGATACTGTTGAAGAGCAGCTAAGAATCGTAAAAATGAAGGCAGGCATTAATCCGGCTGACAAGGATATAGAGATTTTCAGATTCGTTGTTGATCGGTATAAATAATAAAATCTCTGCGAAGGCTTTTATCCCTTCTGTTGAGCAGGCATAGATACCTGAAAAGGCTTTGTTTGCAACTCATTTGAACATGCAATGCCCTAATCTCTGATTCCACATTCCTATTCAGATTGCAATTGTGGATTAGGGCATTGCATAAGATTATCCTTGTTGCTATTCAAAGGGTTTGAAGGTATCTATGCGTGCTATTACACACCAATCGCAGTTTTCCTTTTAAACTTTCCGCTTTTGCCCCCGCTCTTTTTGAGAAGCATTATTTCCCCGATCACCATTTCCCTGTCTGCTGACTTGCACATGTCATAAATAGTGAGCGCTGCAACAGACGCGGCTACGAGGGCTTCCATTTCCACGCCTGTTTGCCCTGCGGTCTTTGCCGAGGTTTTTATGTCAAGCCTGTTTTTCTTCTCGTCAAAAACAAACTCTATATCAACTGATGACACATTTAACGGATGGCACATTGGTATAATATCTGCGGTTTTCTTTGCAGCCATAATGCCCGCTATCCGCGCGACACAGAGCGCGTCCCCCTTTGAAACCTTTTTATCCCTTATCAGCTTCAAGGTTTCCGACTTCATATAAACAGAACCCATTGCCTCGGCTTTCCGATATGTCACAGGCTTTTCAGACACATCAACCATCTTTGCCTTTCCATCTTCATCAAAATGGGTGAGTTTCAAAGCTGCGGCCTCCAAAAATTGTTTATTTTTGTTTCAACGAATCAGTAAATCTTTCTGCTAATTTGAAGCTGCTTTCAATGCAGTCATTAACGCCAATTCCCCTGTATGCGTTGCCTGTTATATGCAGCCCCTTAACCTTTGACAATTCATGATCAAGCTTTATTAACTTCTCCTGATGTCCGAGAATGTATTGAGGAATTGCCTTTTCATGCCTGAATATCCTCACAAAGTCCGGCTCCGCGGTTATTCCCATTATATCGGACAACTCGGATAAAACCGTATTAAGCAGTTTTTCATCATTCAGAAGCGCAATATCTCCTGACCTTGCGCCGCCTATCATAGTCCTTAAAAGCACATAACCTTGGGGCGAGCGGTTTGGGAATATGCTCGAATCATAAAGAGTTCCGAGTATCCTGCGTCTTTCCCGGCCAGGTATTAGAAAACCGAATCCGTTCAGATCAGCAGTCAGCTTATTGCTCCTGAACCCCAGACACACAATCGATAGAGGTGGATAAGGGATGTCTCCTATAATGGATGACATGTTTTTGTTCATATCTCTGAGAATCTCGGACGCGGCATATGCAGGGCATGCAAGGATGACATAATCCGATTCATGGCTTGAGCCGTCGCTGAAATAGCTGATGAATCCATTACCTTTTTTCTCAATCCCTTTTATTCCCTTTCCGGTTTTTAATCTGTCCCCGAGATATATTTTAAAAGAATCAACAATTGTCGCCATGCCATCATAAAAAGAGGTGAGTATTCCTCCGGGACCTGCGCCCACTTTCTTTCCGGTCTTTTTTGCCTGCTTTTGAAGTTTTATCATTGCCCTTATGAGGCTGCCGTAATTCTGTTCCAATTCATGTATCCTCGGAAAACAGCTTTTAAGGCTGAGTTCCGATGGATTCCCGGCATAAATGCCTGAAGCCATTGGATCTATAAGTTTTTCGAAAACCTCTCTGCCGAGCCTCCTGACAGCAAATGTTTCGAGTGTTTCATCATCCCCCGTGCCCTTGGGGGCAAACATCTCACCGATTATCCTCAATTTTCCGAAAGGGCTTATTAGCTTTGATTTTAAAAAAGCGGGAGGCGATTCAGGAATCAGATTAAGCCTGCTGTCAGAATAAATAAATCTCCTTCTGGCGTTGTCATTGCTCCTTAGCGGGGTTAAAGATAATTTTGAAGCAAGCTCCAGGGTCTTGGGCTTGTTGTCAAGAAAGCCATTTACTCCGCCTTCGCACAAAAAACCGTCTGTTTTTTCAGTCCATATCTTTCCACCAGCGCGGTTTTCTGATTCAAATACTGTTATCTCTGATTCAGAATTTTTTTCTGACAAAAAAAACGCAAGGGAAAGACCTGATATTCCGGCGCCAACAATAGTTATTCTCATAAATCCACCTCTGACAGCTCCTAATAATCACGCCCAGCCGAGAGTCTTAATATTGGTTATAACAATATCAGTCAGGGCCTCCACGAACTTGGGGGATGTGTTAAGTGACTCAGTTCTCTTGAGGTTCATTCCAAGCCCCTGAGCCATTTCCTTATAGATCATATCTATTTCGTATAGTGTTTCAATGTGGTCTGACACAAAGCTGATTGGAACTACAAGGAGATTTTTCACGCCTTTTTGAGCAAGCTCCTGAAGAGAATGTTCGGTCGTAGGTTCAAGCCATTTAACAGGACCTGTTTTGCTCTGGTAAGAAAGATGCCATTGAATGTCAATTTTCTTTGTTATCGATTCAATGGTTCCTTTAATCTCCCTTACATACGGGTCTCCTTCATCAACAAACTTCTGAGGCAGGCTGTGAGCGCTGAATAAGACAGCGGGTTTTTCCGCAAATGAGCGCATCCCATTCTCTATTTTCTCCACAAGCGAGTCTATGTAAATCGGATGAGCAAACCAGGAAGTTACGCAGGAGTATTCAACAGGGTATCTATCTGCGCTGTCTTTGAACTTTTTGATTGTTGAACCTGTTGTTGCCACTGAATATTGAGGATAAAGGCTGACTGCCAGGACTTTTTTTATTCCTGCCTCGTGCATCCGCTTCACAGTGTCTTCAACAAGGGGATGCCAGTACCTCATGCCAACGGAGACTTTAATGTCAACCGCTAACTGTGAACTGTTGAGTGATTTTTCGAGCGCCCTGGCCTGAGCATCGGTAATATCACAAAGCGGAGACTTGCCTCCGATAAGGCTGTATGCATCCAGTGTCTTTTTAAGTCTTTTTCGTATAATAAAGGATGCTATTGGCTTCTGAAGAAATGAAGGTCCGAGCCTTATTATATCCCTGTCAGCAAACAGATTTTTTAAGAAAGGCTTAACCGCGTCTAGCGAATCAGGGCCTCCCATATTTAAGAGAATGACACCAATCATGAAATTAGGATACAGGATTTGTTGCGCTGGTTGCAAGACAACGAAACGGATTAAAGCAATTCAGAGAATGCGGATTTTAAACAATGCCCGTATTTTTGATAAAATTGCTCAGACTTTCTGTGACTGCAATTTTAACATCAGCCTTTCATACTTTTCAGGCCCTATGCATTCCTTTGCAGCAGGACACCATTGTATGCACGACGGCGCCATATCGCGGATTATTGTCTTACCGCACTTTTTGCAGGAAGTATCAGGCTCATCAGACCAGATTTCGTTTTTATGCGAGCAAAAGGCGCACAACAGATCTTCTGGATAGGGCGATCTTATTTCTCTGCTTCCGGGGCAACTCTCTTTCATGCTTTCATGATAACAGATTTCACGGCAATAAATTATGAGATAAATCATAAAGTAATAATAAACAGTGGGTGTTCGGCTCCAAGTATTGCTATTATGGGCTTTTCAGAACACCTGCCATTCATAGCAGAAAATTTGGCTATGGATTATGGTC
>JBBILM010000111.1:0-6009 GCA_037444915.1 Nitrospirota bacterium
ACATGCCGATTACCAAACGCACAACTGCACAGCAATGAAATCAAAAAGCCCAAAAAAACAATTTTCACAACTTTCAATTTTGACAACATAATATACCCTCCCTCTGGTACAGCGTTTTATAAGACGACAATGCCATCTTTATTGTCTTTATTTTTTCTATCTTCGTACAACGCCCCGCTGAGTTGAGTTCAGCATAATTGCCGTTAGGCATATTATGCTGATTTCGGCTCAAGCGGATTGTTCTCGGATGCGAATCAGCGCACGCCGAGATTATATTATTATACCATTGAAGATGTGAACAGGCTATCTATACCGTAAAGAACAATCCGCTTGAGCTATTCAACTCAGCGGGGCGTTCTCGGCGTGCGCAGCACGCCGAGAACATTTATTTTTATACTGATTCTGTCTTTTCTAAAATTTTGTATTTGCTTTTCCTTATAAAGAAAAGAAAAAGTCTCGAAACACCCCTTTTTAGACCTAAAAAATCCATATAATAATGCCCGGATAAATAATATACTGCCTAAGCATAATATTTCCGCTTTATTATTTGAACAGGAATCTTTAACTGAAAAGAGGCTTATGTGATTACGGAACAACCTGAATCCCGCCCCTTTATAGGGTAATTTATCCCCACAAGTCACCTATATTTTATATCCTGTTTGCTTTATTCGAGTCAACAAAAATTTTTATCTCTTCCAGATATGTATGACATATTAGGCAATATGAAGTTTCACTTGTTCTTTTCAAAATCTCTCTTGACAAGAGCCATCTTTAATGAGGGTGATTACTAACGATAAGGTTAAGGAAATAATAAGTTTTGATCCCTTTTGGGAAAGCAATAGTAGTGACTTGATTTCGATCAGGGAGCAAATTGAAAATGGTAAAATCATTATTTACTTGCTTTCTAATGGTTCGTGGGGGCGCACTCAATTGCCAATGTGGGCTGTGAAAGCTGAAGACAGTGAAAAGGCCAGTTGTAGTTAATAGACTTGAACAAGCTCAGAATAACTTGTTCGGTTCATAGGTGAAATGCTTGACACACGCGGTATTGTCAGCATCGGGCAACCCATTTTAAGTCCCCCTTTAGCTATTAAGGGGGACTTAAGTGGTAAAGCATTTATTATCATATATCAGTTCGAATTTCACTTTCTGTTATAATTTAACTTGGCAGTCTCATTTGTGATGTGCCTGATAGGTGTAATGATTATTAAAAATATGCGGACATGGGCTGATTAAAGGCTTTACCTTGCCACATGCTATGCTTGCTAAATATGCTAAGTATTTAGCTTGATTGTATGGGGTTGGGGGCACGCATGAAGAGGAGGTGCAAGAATGGATGAAAGGGATATTTACCATGCGAAGGTAGCAATGGAGTCAGCAATGAGGAAAGGGCCCGCAAGATTGGCGCTGATTGTAGGAGCGATCCTTGTCGGTTTTCTTTTTTTGCGGCCGTGGGTTCAGGTCGGGGCAGGTGAAAGAGGGGTAGTCCTTAATTTCGGGGCTGTTCAGCAAAACGTGCTTGGTGAAGGGCTTCATTTGAGGATACCTATAATGCAAACGGTTATTATTATGGATGTGAAGGTACAGAAGTCTTTGACGAATGCTGCTGCTTCATCCTCTGACCTTCAGGAAGTGAGTTCAGAGGTGGCGCTTAATTTTCACATAATACCTGATAAGGCAAACATAGTCTATCAGTCCATAGGCGTGCATTTTAAAGAGCGAATTATTGACCCTGCTGTTCAGGAAGTCGTAAAAGCTGTTACAGCCAAGTATTCTGCAGAAGAGCTTATCACAAAAAGGCCTGCCGTAAGCGAGGCAATGAAAACAGCCCTTGCTGAAAGGCTTTTGGCTCATAATATAGCAGTTGATGCTTTTTCTATTGTAAATTTCAGTTTTTCCAAGATATTTACCGAAGCCATTGAAACCAAGCAGACCGCTGAACAGCTCGCATTAAAGGCAAAAAGAGATCTGGAGAGAATTAAGATCGAAGCAGAGCAGAAGGTCACGGCAGCAAAGGCAGAGGCAGAGGCATTGAGGCTGCAGAGGGCAAACATTTCAACGGACCTTATAGAGCTTCGAAAGGTTGAGGCTAATCTCAAGGCTATAGACAAATGGAATGGGATTCTTCCGCAGGTTACCGGCGGCGGGGCAGTTCCATTTATTGGCGTTGGGGAGTTGCCTAAGAAATAAAAGAAAGGGGTTTGGTATAGTGTTCAGGTATTGCTTGCTGGGCATTATTGCGGGTATTGCAGGTAGTATTATAGCCAGAAATAAGGGCCGGAGCCCTTTATGGTGGTTTATATTATGCGCCATTTTCCCCTTTCTGATTATTGTTGCTGCGTTGCTTCCGTATAAAGTATCTAAAGGATATACAAAAAAATGTCCTTACTGCGCGGAGATTATTAAGGAGGATGCAGTAGTCTGCAAGCACTGTGGCAGGGAGCAGCCTATTGATATGGTAAAGGGTTCCACATATTATACGGATTAGCCCGAAAATACTGATATTCCTGCAAAATTCATTTGGCCTGATGAGCTGATAAAGATCAATATTAATATTAGAGGTGTATATATGAATTTGTTGTTGACATCCGGTGAGTCTGTACTAATTAAGGATGGTGATGATGTATACTCTGCCCTTAAAAGATCTGGCATCTATCTTGTTGCCCCATGCGGTGGAAAGGGAATATGCGGAAAATGCAAGATTAAGGTGCTTGAAGGTCAATATGATGTTGTTTCTCACGGCAAACTGACACAGACCGAAAGGGAGAAAGGGCTTGTTCTTGCCTGCCAGACGATTCCCAAGGGCGATATTATTGTTGAAATACCAAAGGCCTCAAGACTCATTGCCGGAGATAAGATAGCGATATCAAGAACAAAAAACCTTGCTGAATATCTGCGTTCCTACGGCATTGACGTAAACCCCGTAGTAAAGAGAATTTATCTTGAATTGCCGCATCCAACTATTGATGACAATATTAGCGACCTTGAGCGGCTAAAACGGGCGCTGGATGAAAAAGGTTTGCGGAACATGAGGTTTTCGCATGTATTTGTATCCTCGATGGCTGGCATTTTAAGGAGCGCTGACTGGAGAATTGAGATGGCATATCTGGTTGGTGATAATCAGCAGGGTGAAGCTATTTTCCTAAGCCCCATGGATACCTGCAACAGGAGATTCGGCATTGCCGTTGATATAGGAACGACAACGGTTGTTGTTTATCTTGTTAATCTTATCACTGGAGAGACAGTGGACATAGGTTCTACATATAATTCCCAGATGATTTATGGCGACGATGTTATAACACGGATAGTTTACGCAACAGAAGGAGTCAATGCCGAAGCACGACTTAATGAGTTAAGGGATGCGGTAATCGGGGACATAAACGCGATTGTAAATATGCTGAGAAACAGACATGCTATAGAATTATGCGAGATCGACTCTGCTACAATTGCCGGTAATACTACGATGTCTCATATTTTCTGGGGACTGTCACCGGCCTCAATAAGAGAAGAGCCGTATATACCCACTTTGAACAATTTCCCGCAGTGGAAGGGTGGAACTGCAAAACTTCTTATAAATCCTCAATCTCCGGTGTACAGCGTTCCGTGCGTAGCGAGTTATGTGGGCGGGGACATAGTAGCTGGCGTGCTGGCCTCAAAGATGCACAGGAACCCGGAAATGGCGCTTTTTATGGATATCGGCACTAACGGAGAAATTGCCATCGGCAATAATGAGTGGCTGATGACTGCCGCCTGTTCTGCAGGCCCGTGCTTTGAGGGAAGCGGAATCAGGTGCGGCATGAGGGCCACGGCAGGCGCAATAGAAGCTGTGAAGATAGATCCTGAAACTTGCGAACCAGACATAACAGTAATAGGGGGCGGGAGGCCTGCTGGGATATGCGGCTCAGGCATGATCGATGCTATATCAGAGATGTTTCTTACAGGTGTTATTGACCAAAAAGGTAAATTCGTTCCGTCTAAAACCGGCAGGGTAAGACATGGTGATGACGGTATGGAGTATGTCTTTTATTATACCGATATGAGCGGCAGTTCCGCGCTTTCATCCGATGATATTGTTCTTACGGAAGTGGATGTGGAGAACATTTTAAGGGCAAAGGCCGCTGTATATGCGGGCGTAACTACACTTCTTGGCGAAGTTGGTTTTACTAAGGATGTCATTGAAAAGGTTTATGTTGCCGGCGGATTCGGCAATTATATAAATGTGGAGAGGGCGATAATACTCGGGATGCTTCCTGATTTGCCAAAGGAGAAATTTGTTTTTATGGGAAATACGTCTGTTACCGGGGCATACCTGTGTCTATTGTCCGAGGAATTAAGAAAAGAGGCTGAGGAGATAGCCTCAAAGATGACTTACATAGAACTTTCTGTTTCAAGGAATTTTATGGACGAGTACATGTCTGCCCTTTTTCTGCCTCATACGGACATAGGACAGTTCCCGACAGTTGCCGGACTCATGAGCTGAATGTAATTAACCAGAAAAATGCTATAGCGTCATATAAAGATTATAGAGGCATGGGCAGATAAATGGCTTTATCCCGCCACATTATTGAGGCTCGTTAATAAAACATATCATATAAAAAATACAGGGCTGATTTGTTGGATTGTTTCTGTGAATCGCGAATTATAAAGGCTTTTATCTGTCCATGCCACTATAATCATGCTTGGCCGCAGTCGACGGTTTGATTGTTTTTTTTGAACTGACATCAGCGTAGAGCAGAAGGGTGTGTTTTCGAGTATGAACTTATAAATGCCGTTTTGCTAAATCTATTAGCCCGTAAATCTTAAGATCTATATAATCACCATTTTTTCGCGAGTTATCGATGGTTTCAAAAAGCATGGAAATCGGTGTTAGTATTAGTTCAATTTTCTCGCTTTCATCCGAGGGATATTGCTCCTTTAACAAAAGGGGGGCAGGTGAACAGTTCTTTGCGAGAAAAACAGACATTATCTCTGCTGACATTCCCGATGAAATGGGACCCTCAGCGAGAAATATGAATTCCCCGGCAGTATAACCCGTCTCTTCAATTAATTCTCTTTTGGCAACATCAACCAGTCTCTCTTGCCTGTCATTAATGCCTGCAGGAAATTCTATGACAAAATTATTTACAACAGGTCTGAATTGACGAATCAAAAGCAGCTTTCCATTTTTTGTTATTGGCACTACAGCTACTACGCCATAGCAGTTTACCCTTTCAACAGCTTCCCAGTTGCGCAAGTTGTCTGACTTATCCCTGTAAGTAAGGACTAATGATCTGAGGAATTTACCTTCCCAGACTGTCTTTTTGCCTACAATTTCCATTATTTACCGTTACTTACTGATTGCCTATCCCGGTGGCCAGTGCATTACGCGTCCGCCAAGGATGTGCAGATGAATATGATAAACTGTCTGCCCGCTTTCAGGATTGCAATTTGTAACTACTCTGAAACCCCTATCAGCTATGCCTTTGTCATTTGCAATCTTATTGGCAATCTTCAGAAGATGGCTTACGAGATTATTATCCTCTTCCTTAATATCGAGAAGCGTTGGTATGTGTTTCTTTGGAATCACAATGGTGTGAACAGGGGCCTGCGGATTTATATCTTCAAATGCAAGGCATAAATCGTCTTCATAAAATATCTTCGCAGGTATCTTTTTCTCGATAATCTTACAAAATATGCAATCACTCATAAAACCTCCCAATCATCATTATTTCAAGAAGAAAGACATATGCCTGTAGCGACTTGGACAGCCCAAGCATTTACAGCAGCAAAGCAGGTCACGGGTGAAAAGCCTATATCAGCGATACCGCAGCGCCGAACCCTCCCAGTGTTTAAGGGCAACTTCAGTATCACATTTACATTAAACAATACAAACAGGCATATAATAATCTTATCGCATTGATAGAGGCTTTGAAGCCGTGACTGCTTTGCTTGATTACGGATCCTGATCATTTCTCTATCTTCCTATAAAAGCATGTTCTATTCCCCGTGTGGCATGCCACGCCACCATAC
>JBBILM010000112.1:0-5892 GCA_037444915.1 Nitrospirota bacterium
TTGAAACAGTTCGCTCCAATAGCGGTAATCCCTCCATCGCCAAATACAACTGCCTGAACCATTAAAACTACTGACACAGCTATAACCGCTGTCCACGGCCCGAGCAGAATCGCGATAATACCGCCTCCTACCGCGTGTCCAGTAGTTCCTCCGGGAATCGGTATATTGAACATCTGTATAAGAAAAGAAAAAGCCGCTGCCATTGCGAGATAAGGAATATAGTTGAGCGGGAGATCCTTTTTTATTTTTTTCAGAGCGATATACCAGAATAAAAAAGACGCACCGTATAAAGGGACATATGTCTGAGGGCTTAAATATCCGTCGGGTATATGCATATATGTTTATAACGCGAATACTATGCCTGCAAGTACAGCATAGTCCGCTTCAGGCTTATTCAAACCTTTTTTGATTCCGAAATCCAGATATATATTTTCGGATATTGAATAAATAATGCCGCCAAGGACAAACGCAGGATGAACGCTTGACCCACTGTCAGGATTTCTTTCCACGCCAATATTCGCCACAGCCGTGAGATTTTTGATAACCTCCGCCTCAGCGGCAAGAGATGCGTGCCATATATCCTTTCTTTCATCGTGCTTGTTCTCATTTCTAATATATCCAAGATTCACATGAAAAGCCCATGGCTCGAGTTCCTTTGTTGTTATGAAGAAAACACTGCAACCTGGCCTCCCCTGCCCTAAGCCTTTATCATCGTCACCTGTTGGCAAAGTAATCCCGGGCTTCAAGGCAAAGCTTAACCCGTCTCTTTCATAAAACCGCCACTTGATTTCGAGCGAAACATCCGACAGCCCGTTTTCTTTTTCAACAAGGACGCTGTCCTCTTTTATTCTGTGCCATTGATAAGGCAACCCTAAAACAATATCAATGCTGTCAGTAATTCCATGCGATAAATAAGAAGCGATTTCCACTCCTGTTTGTTTTGTCCTTACGCCATCCTCCCTTTCTCTGTCATAGCTGAATTCAAAATTGAACTCTATCTGCGTATTTGATTTGCCCATTGTTCCCGTGTCATCGCTGATAAGAGGATGGGCTGCGTAAGACGCATCAGCGAAAACTAAAAAAAACACAAACATAATCAGCGCGCACCACTTAATAACTCCTTGCTTCATGATTAAATCCTCCCTTTTGTTTAGTTAAAAAAAAACCACGAAAGCTTGCGCGCCTTCGTGATTGTTAAAGTCTTCATGACTTTAGTTTCGTAAAAAAATGTTATCAAAATACATTTATTTCTGTCAAGCCAATAACAGCCTTTTACTTTTTAAGGTTTCAGAAATTCACCTGCTTATCCAATGCCCCTCTGACTGTATCAGCCAAATCCTGTACTTTAAGAGGCTTTTGGAGGGACGCGATAATACTAATGTCGCGCATGTCACTATCTAATCCGAGCGGATAGCCGCTTATGACAATCGCTTTAATAGAGGGGTTTATTTCTCTTAGCATTTTTATAAATTTCAATCCATTCATTCCGGGCATAACCATGTCAGTAATTACAAGACTTATATTCCCGTTGCGTTCTTCAAATATACTAAGCGCATCCTTTGTATTCTGGGCAGTCAATACATCATAGCCAAGGGCAATAAGACTGCTGCTTATAAATTCAAGCACAGCAGGAGAATCCTCAACAATCAGCAGGGTTTCACCTGCTCCCTTTGGCAAATCCTTTGGGCGCTCAGGCTCAGATACAAAGCCTGTCTTTTCCTTAGTCTCGGGTAAGTAAATAGTAAAAGTCGTACCGGAACCAGGACTTGAATCAACGTCAATATAACCCTCATGCTGCTTGACGATGCCGTAAACCTGCGAAAGACCAAGCCCTGTGCCCCTGCCAACCTCTTTTGTAGTATAAAACGGCTCAAATATACGCGGCAGAACATCAGACGGTATTCCCATTCCACTGTCGCTGATGGATAAGACAACCCAGTCGCCTTCAGGCAGCATGTCAATATCATAAACGAGCATTATTCCATTTTTATCAACAGAAATGCGCGACAGCGCAAAAACAATATCCCCGCCTGCTGGCATTGCATCCTTTGCATTCAGGCTGAGATTGGTTAACACCTGCTGCAGTTTTGTCCTGTCAGCCTTTATCCTGTATTGACCGGGCTTAAACTCAATATTGATATTAATATTTTCAGGAATTGTCCTTTTTATGAATTTCAAAAAATCTTCAAGGTACAATGATAAATCTATCACCTCGAATTCACTGAATGACTTCCTGCTGAAGTCGAGTATCTGGCGCACAAGTTCAACAGCCCTCTCCGCGCTATGGAGTATTATCTTCAATTGATTCCTGACCTTGTCAGAAAGGGTTGAGTCTGCGTAGAGAAGACCGGCATAACCTATAACGCTTGTCAGAATGTTATTGAAGTCGTGGGCAATGCCAGCGGCTAACTGCCCAACCGCAGAGAGATTTTCCCGTGACTGTATCCTTTCCATTAACTCTGCCTTTTCCTGCGTCACATCTGTAGTAACAAGTACTATTCCAACATCCCTGCTTTTGCCTATATATTTTCCGGTCACATCAAAAAAGAAGTTGCCGACACGTATATTCTGCCTGATTACATGCGATGGATGAGAAAAATTTGCAACCATCTCAATTATCGAATTCCTGCCTATATGAGTCAGCACATCTCCCATGCCAGCATTTGAAAGCCTTTTAAGATGCTGCAATCCCACAGCGTTTGCGAGAACAACCCGATATTCAGAATTTAAAAGAACAACTCCCTCCGGCAGGTCCTCGATAACAGCATTAATCAACGAATGAGAACGCTCAAGGGATTTAAGCATCGAGTTTATATCATCACCTATGCTCGCCAATTCATCCCCGCCATCAACGCTTACGCGCAATGAATGCCTTCCCTTGGCAGATATATCCCTCACCTCAGAACCAAGACGCGTAAGCCTTGAAAGAACGGATTTTTCGACAAGGAACAAGATTACAACTCCGAAAATCACCCCTGAAGCGAACAACAACAGAACAAAACGGTTCAATGTGACCCTGCCCTGCTGATAAATATGCCTCGGAACATCTATCCTAAACAGCAGGGCCGGTTTATCATGAACATCTTTGACAACGATGTAGCCTGATATAATCTTTGAATCAATTGGTTTAACAAATATAGAATCCCTCTCAGGATTAAACCTGCTCTCCTTCAAATCAGTAAACTTCTCAATAGCATCCACCGGGTACATCTTAACAGACAGTTTCGTAATCTCAGACCACCTATAAATCTCCTCATCATTAAGGTAGCGGCCGAATATCATGGAGCCGCGAATCGGCCCCTTTCTCTCGCTTGTCAAAATGGGACGTGAAGCAACGAGCATAGGACCCTCAGGTAAAAGAATAATACCCTGAACACTGCTGTCAACTGAATTGTGTCTCAAAAAAACGCTGTCAGTAATAATACGCTCCTTTAATCGCTCGTGAACAGGCAATCCTTTTTTTTGCAAAAGATCAAACCCCCTGCCAAAGATAACCTCACCAGAAGAATCAACAAAAAGTATAAGATTGAGCTTAAGGTCAGAATAAGTCTCATCAGGAAGATTTTTTTTGACGTACAGCGGATCGCCATCTTTAATAAAGCTGTAAGTATCATCCCATGCTGCCCAGTCGCCAACCGCGCTGCTCAAGGCAGAAAGATCATCATGCAGTATGTTCGATATCCGCTCAGCGCTGTTTACGACACGCTCCCTTTCGAGTTTAATAAAATCGCCTAAGAAAAGAGTTGAAGATATGCCATAGAGGGCAATGAGAAGACATATCATGGTAATTCCTATGGAAAGAAGGGTCTTTTTTCGCAGGGTCATATTTAAAATCTTATCATAATCAAACAAAAAATCAACACTTTTTTTAACTTTTTAATGTTAAAAGATAAAGCGTTTTTATGCTATAATTCAGAACAATTCTGTCAGCGCATACTATTATAAAAGGCAATCGCATATGAAGGTCGTTATCCAGAGGGTTTCAGAGGCGCAGGTTAAAGTCGAAAATCATGTTACCGGATGCATAAACAGGGGCTTGCTGCTGTTGCTTGGAATAGAAAAAAGTGATGGATTAAAAGACATTGAATATTTGATAAAAAAAATCATCAATCTCAGGATATTTGAAGACTCTCAGGGGAAAATGAATCTTTCTGTCAGAGACATTGGAGGCAGCCTGCTTGTTGTTTCACAGTTCACGCTTGCCGCAGACTGTAATAAAGGGAATCGCCCGTCTTTTGACGCATCAGAATCACCCAAAAGAGCAGAGGAGTTATACAATATTTTTGTTCAGCAAATTGCTGAAACCGGCATCGGTGTTTCAACAGGAAAATTCGGCGCGCATATGGAAGTAAGTTTGATAAATGACGGGCCTGTGACATTTATAATAGAGTCAAAGTAATCACTGACTATCTTGTCCAGTTAGCCTGAAAATTATATTAAATATTTAGGCTTTTAAGGCATACGACATTACGGCGTTCTCTGTTACTTACCTTGGCTAAATATGCTCGAAATATTGAATAAATTCATAAGCTTCGCGAAAAAACAACAAATCACCGATGACACGTTCGTTGTAGGCGGAAGCGTACGAGATATTATTTTAGGGAGGGAAATAAAGGATATTGATCTGGCTGTAAAAGGCAATGCCATAAATATCGCCAGAGTGTTTGCGAGCAACACAAATGCCTCATTCGTCCTCCTCGACGAAAAATTCGAAATTGCCAGAATAGTTTTCAACAAGCAGTTTTTTGACATATCAACGCTCAGAGGCGAGACAATCCGTGACGACCTTTCCGAACGAGATATAACAATTAATGCAATGGCTATACCTCTTGCCGATATAAATAAAGCACCAGGGGACATTACAATAATTGACCCGCATAGCGGCCAATCAGACCTCGCCAATAAGATTATAAGAATGGTCGCAGAAAATAACATGATTAGCGACCCGCTCAGAATACTCAGGGCATATCGTTTCTCTGCCACGCTTGACTTTGCCATTGAGGAGGTTACCCATCAATTTATCAGAAATCTTTCATGCCTTCTGACGTGTGTGGCATCTGAAAGAATAGCGGAAGAATTAAGGCACATAACCGTTGTCGATAACTCTTACAAGACAATTAGATTAATGATCAATGACGCTGTCCTGCACAACGCACTCGATTTTGCTAAACAAACGGATGAGCAATTAACATCAAACTTATTTATATACAAGAATACGGAGATGCTCGTTAATGATCCCGACATCTTTGGGGAATACAAAAATTACTTCATTGAATATTTTGACGCGGATTACAAAAAGACGTGCTTAAAGCTCTCAACCCTGTTTACTGATCATAGACAGGCAAGGCGAAATGCCATACGGCTGAAAATGTCAAAAAAGGAAATCGATTTTATGCACCTGATGGTACAGCATAATATGACTATACTTAAATCAGCAGAAAAAAACGAACATCTCGCTGATAAAAGAGAGACTATAAAATACATCAAGGAATTCGGCGATAACATTTATCCCCTGCTGACACTCGCTGTAGCTCGCTCAATGACTAACTATGACTCCTTTTCAGCGCTTTCGTTTTCGCATGACCTGCTCCAGATGTACCATAGAGACTTAAAGCCGAGATTTAAAATGTTGCCCGTAATCACAGGCGAAGATCTTATAGCGGAATTTAACCTCACGCCCTCGCCAGTGTTTAAGGAGATACTCACACATGTCGAAGATATGGTTTTAGAAGGCCAAATAAACTCCAGAAATGAAGCCTTAGAAGAAGTAAAAAAGTTTTTAGGCCGCCTATAGATAGCCCGCTACTTTCAACATATGATCTACTCAAATGAGACGGTCAAATCACTGGTACGGTTAACGTCTCTCTGTCGCAATCCCTTTTTTATCAGGTC
>JBBILM010000113.1:0-5808 GCA_037444915.1 Nitrospirota bacterium
CATGACAGCTTATACAGTTCACTTTAGAATGTTTCCCTTTTGCATGGAAATCTTTGATCTGTGAATGGCATCCATAGCATGTCTCGATGTTAACTGGTTTCTCAGTGGCCTCACCCCTTGATTGCATTGACTTTTTATACTGGGCATCTGCGTTAAAATAAAAACCTCCGGCTGCCAATAGAAACACTGCCACAAAAGTGATAATAATTTTTCGTCTCATAAATTACCTCCTTTTCTAATTATTTTTTTTTGGACGGCTAACAGATTTGCCTATATCACCACCTCCTCTGATAAGTACTTCATAGTCAAATATTATCACTAAATAAAGCAAATTCATAGATATAGAAACATTTCACTATGAACAATGCAGTTTTTTTAAAATTCTACTACTTTAAGAAGGGCAGTAATTATGATTTAAATCATATAAAATTAAAAAAATTACACTATTAATTGCGGTTTTGGGGTTAAGATTGGACAATTTAGCGCGTAAAAAGTAAAATATGGAACACGAATAATTACTAAGTTCTGAGGATAATTCTATTGTGTTTATGAATTAATCAAAATATGAACGGACAAGGATGAGAAATATATGAAATACGAAGCTGTTATAGGACTCGAAGTCCACGCACAGATGCTTACGGATACCAAAATATTTTGCGGCTGCTCAACAGAATTCGGCTCAGAGCCAAACACCCAAACCTGTCCTGTTTGCATCGGCATGCCCGGAGTTCTTCCTGTGCTTAATAAAAAAACAGTCGAATTCGCCATCAAAACAGGGCTTGCTACAAACTGTGAAATTGCCCTTTACAGCAGGTTCGCAAGGAAAAACTATTTTTATCCTGATCTTCCAAAAGGCTACCAAATAAGCCAATACGAACTTCCAATATGCGAGCACGGGCATATAAATATAAAAGTTGATGGAAATATAAAAAGAATCGGCATAACAAGGATTCATATGGAAGAAGACGCTGGAAAAAATATCCATGAAAGCGGATCGTCTCACAGCTTGGTTGACCTGAACAGGGCCGGGGTTCCTTTGATGGAGATTGTGTCAGAGCCTGATATCAGAAGTTCGACTGAAGCGGTGGCGTACATGAAGAAACTGAGGAACATTCTTATATACCTCGGCGTATGCGACGGTAATATGGAGCAGGGATCTCTCAGGTGCGACGCCAATGTTTCTGTCAGGCCAGCAGGACAGTTGGAATTTGGGGTAAAGGCTGAACTTAAAAACATAAACTCTTTCAAGTTTCTCGAAAAAGCGATTGATTATGAAATAAGACGTCAGGTAAAGGTTTTGGAGGAAGGCGGAAGAATTCTACAGGAAACTCGCCTTTGGGATTCTTCATTGGGAATAACTCAATCCATGAGGACAAAAGAAGAGGCACATGATTATCGCTATTTTCCGGAACCCGACCTTGTGCCTATATCAGTAAATCAGGATATCATCAATGAAATCAGATACACGCTGCCGGAATTGCCTGATGAGAAAAAGAATCGCCTCACAGAGCAATACGGACTCCCTGAAAGCGACGCGGAATTGTTGACGTCTGAAAGGGCTGTCGCAGACTGGTTTGAAGCCGCTGCATCTTCCGGCGGAGACCCGAAATTAGTATCGAATTGGATGATGGGTGAATTGATGAGACTCCTTAATGAAGAAAACGAATCCATTGAATCGTGCAAAATGAGGCCTGAGCAGCTCTCCGGCATGCTTATGCTTATTAATAAAGGTACTATCAGCGGCAAGATAGCAAAAACCGTTTTTTATGAAATGTACAAAAGCGGCAAGGATGCCGAGTCCATAGTTAAGGAAAAAGGGCTCGTTCAAATCAGCAATGAAGATGCTTTGGTAATTGCTGTTGATGAAATTTTATCCAGAAACCCGAATGAAGTTGAAAGATATAAGGCCGGGGATGAAAAACTGCTGGGATTTTTTGTAGGTCAGGTTATGAAAGCCACAAAAGGCAAGGCCAACCCCCAAATGGTTAATGACTTATTAAAAAAGAAATTATAGGCATATACTTTCCCGGCAATGCACGGCAAAAAAATGCTTATCAATAAGCCCTTTTGGGTGTGATTTACAAATTCCCTTTCGCACCCCGTTGCCTTTTTTGCGTCTCTTTTGGCTTTTTTTTCTGTTTCTTGGAGACTGTCTTTTTTGCATTATGCTTTATCCGTTCCGCTTTCTTTTTAGCTTTTGACTTGTCATTTGGCAATGCAACATCATTCTGAGCAGCTCCCGTGTCTATTTCAATGCCGAATACAGTGGACAGTTCGGCATCTTCAATAATCCGTGCGCCTTTTTTGCGCACCATTGTTTTGGCGCTTATTTTCTCTGCGCTCCCTTTGACCGCCTCTGAGATAAGCGCATCCATTTGAGCTTTACGAAGAGTGAAAAATAGAGATGGGTCTTCATCAAACATTGTTCCCACACCGTATAAAGCAGCGCTTACATGCTTGCACATTGACGCCCAATCCGGACACGTGCAAGCAAACCTTATCTCTTTAGGCGCTGGAAATAAGCCACTTCCTTTTTGAGTGAACAACTCCGCCAGTTCTTTTGGAAATCTGCCGGCAAGAAGTTCTTCTAAAGACTCAAGCATGTTTTCGCAAGCCTTTTTCATATTGTCCCATATCTTTTTGTCGAGCTCTTCAATTTTTATTGCCACCGAATAGGGTTTCGATGCTGACCCTTGCACAAGCGCTGCAACCTCTCCCTGTTTAATCTGAAGGTCAAGCACTGCGCCATGCTTTAAATATGCTCGTCCCCTGCCAATGCGGTTGGAGTAGTCTGCGTAGGACTCCAGATTTTTATTCCATGCCTTGCCCCACCATGTGCGCGCTATGGTATTTCCCTCTATAATTACAGGTTTGATATCCGGATTTTTCTTCATCAACTCCTTGAGTTTCTTTGCTGCCTTCTCCTTTTTTTTTAGCGACAGGAACATATTCAGGATAACCCCGGTATCTCATTAGTTAGTTCTCCTTTGTTATAAAGATAGCGTGAAAAGCTCTATCAGCTCTTTGTTGTCCATCTCTGTTATCAATGTCTCGCCATGCTCTGAAATAACTTCTGCAGCGAGCGCTGTCTTGGCGTCTATCATGTTGTCTATTTTTTCCTCAATCGTGCCTTTTGCGATAAACTTATGAACAACGACATTCTTCCTCTGGCCTATCCTGAATGCCCTGTCTGTCGCTTGATTTTCAACTGCTGGATTCCACCATCTGTCAAAATGTACTACATGATTTGCGGTTGTCAAGTTCAGCCCTACCCCGCCTGCCTTCAGCGACAATATCATATACGGCACATAGTGTCTTGTATCCTGAAACTCTTCAATAATCTGCTTTCTTTTAGGCACGCTTAAGCTGCCGTGAAGTGTCAGCCCACTGTGTCCAAAAACTCCGCTTAAAAAGTCATTGAGCGGCTCCGTCATCTCTTTAAATTGAGTAAAGATGAGCGCTTTTTCGTGCTTGTCTCTTATGGTCTCGCATATTTCTTTGAGCCTTATGAATTTGCCGCTGTCAGACTCCTCAAATCTGCCTGTGCCGAGATATTGGTCAGGATGGTTGCATAGCTGCTTGCTCTTTGTAAGAAAGGAAATCACTATGCCTTTTCGTTTTATGCCATCGGTATTTTCTATCGCGTTTTTCAGATCATCTATCATTGCCCTGTAAAGCGCTATCTGTTTTTTGCTGAGTGATGCGTATGCCTTCATCTCTATCTTTTCTGGCAGGTCAGAGATTACGGTCTTGTCTGTCTTTAATCTCCTTAAAATGTAGGGGCTCGCAATCCTCCTTAAACGGCTGTATCCGCCGCCGAACTGTCTCAGGCCTTTTGTAAATTCTACAAACTCTGAGGCAGAGCCGAGCAGTCCCGGATTAATGAAGTCAAATATAGACCAGAGATCTGAAAGGCGGTTTTCAACAGGTGTGCCTGTCATAGCAATTCTGTTATATGCCTTTAGTTTCTTAACAGCCATTGTCTGCCGCGCTGCAGGGTTTTTAATTGCCTGAGCCTCATCGACGATTACATAATGCCATTGATAATCTTTCAGCCATTCATATTTCTGCACAAGTCCATATGTGGTTATGATAAGGTCAAAGCTGTCAAGAGTCTCGCTATTCATTGGCTTTATATTTTTGTCAGTCTGCATGTCGGGATGCGCTATGAAATAGCGCAGATTAGGCGCAAATGCGTCAATCTCCTTCTGCCAGTTGGACAGCAGAGATGCGGGCACAAGCAGAAGCGCCGCTCTATTTTTGCCTGTCGTTTTAAGGATGTTTAAAAAGGCAAGTATTTGGATGGTCTTTCCAAGCCCCATGTCATCGGCTAGACACATGCCGAAGCCGAGTGAATGGAGAAAGCAGAGCCAGTTCACACCCCGCTGTTGATAAGGGCGCAGAGATGTCCTAAAACTGCCAGACGGCGGATACGTTTGTATAGTCTCTGGATTTCTAAGCTTCTGGACTACCAACTCGAGCCATTTGCCGTTTGTAATTTCTATACTATCGTCATCTCCTCTTTGAGTGTTTAAGGCAGATGACAGCGATATCTGCAGCTTCATGGCGTCTTTAATGGTAAAATCCCCTGATGCTGTCAGTTCCTGCGCTTTCTCAAAGAGTGCAAGCGTCTGTTTAAGCCGCTCATGGTCAACCGCTATCCATTTGTTTTTAAGAAACGCAAGCCCTTCTGCGGAATCTAAAAGCCATTTCACTTCTTCTGCGCTTATATGCTCGCCGTCTATTTCAAGTTCAGGAGATAAATCTACAATGGCATTTAATCCAACAGAAGACGGTTGGCTGTTCCCTATAGCTAGCCTTAATCTTACTGTTGAAGATGAGCCTTTCCACCAGTCTGGAATGCGGCATAAAATACCTGCATTTTCATAAATCGGTATCTCTTTTAAAAAGGTATATGCCTCTTTTTTGCTCCACGCAAGCGGGTGAAAGAGGTCGCCGCATTCAAGGAGTTCAGAGATAAATTCGCTTTCTTTAGCCGCAAAGCGCACTGTAGTAAGGAGGTCTAAGAGCTTTTTACTGCTGTCTTTGAATTCTTCAAGTGCGTGTTTGAGTGGCAGATGCCTTGATCTGCCGTTTTTGTCCAGAGATGTTGAATATGTCGCAAGAAAAGCAAATGGTGCGTCTCCTTTTTTATTTTCAACCATGTGAAAATAGACCCTGCCAAGCAGATGAGTTTGAGGGCTGAAGTCATGGATAAACTCTTCAACTGTCCCTTTATAAGTCTTAACCTGCCTCTTAAACTCACTGTTGATAGCCTTGTATTTAAGCTCAATGGCTTCAAAGTTGAGATATTCCGAGCCTTCCATAAAAGGAGCGGATAGAAGCAATTCATTAATCGCATCTTTACCGATAGTTATCTCAATTTTATGCCTTATGGATTCAATATCAGGGGTCATGCGCAGATGTTCCGCATATAAACCGCAGCAACGCCTCCAGAATGAAAGCGACTCAGAGAGCTGCACCGATTTATCGCAAAAACCAAGATACAAAAGGGACGCATCAGAGTTTTCCTGAAAACGACTGAATATTTCTTCCTGCATAATGTGCTGACTTTTGGGTATGCGCTGCTCTGAAGCAGACCACTGAAGCTGCAAAGAGGTGTCAGGCATTACTATGACATCGAGAATTTTTTTCATGACAATAAATAGAACAGCTTGAAAGCCACTGTATCAAATGATAACACGAAACTTACAGGGCATTACAACTATTGTTCTCGACAGTGATATGCTTTTTAGGTTCTTTCTCATATTGAGTGGGTAATTCCCTTTAGGAAAGGGGGATGATTAC
>JBBILM010000114.1:0-5779 GCA_037444915.1 Nitrospirota bacterium
ATTATACTGTATTCTTTTCATTTTAAACACACCCCTACCCCTCTTTTTAGAGGGGTAGTTAAGACTACCCATTTAATATGAGAAAGAGCCTCTATTTTTCGGTCCATTCTATGACGTAATTGCAGTTTTCGGGGTAATATGTCAAAGTAAAAATATATATGTCTATTACTGATAACACATCATATGCCCGCATCTTCGCTGAAGAAACAAAAGGCAGAGAAGTTCTGTTCAGCAATCTGTATGACCTTGCCAAAGACGGAAAGATAATTGTTGGCGTAACAAAGCATGCCAACAGTTATCAGATAGTATTTGTTGCTGAGATGCAGGGGCTGATTTTGCATTGGGGAATTGCTGAGAAGGTTAGATATGAATGGAAACTGCCTCAGGAATTGATTCGTCCTTATGGAAGTGTCGTGTTTGAAAATTCGGCTGTCCAGACCCCGTTTGTTTCAGATAAAGGTTTTAGTGTGCTGAAACTCGAAATAAGGGATGAAGAAGCGCCATTAGGCATACAGTTTGTATTTAAGCAGGCAGAGACGTCACGATGGCTGAAGGACAATGGCAAGAATTTTTATATCCCTGTAAGTGAGCTTTCTAAAGAAAAACTCCATGGTGCCGAATCTGTTATTGCGGAAGAGATTATCAGTGGCGAGACAGGCCGTCATTCATGGACTCTTATGCACAGATTCAACCTATGCCACGACCTGCTCGACAAGGTTAGAGATAGCGCGGAGGGATTAGCGTTTCTGTTTGTGTGGCTTCGTTTTTCGGCAATAAGACAACTTGACTGGCAGAGGAACTATAATACAAAGCCAAGAGAGCTGAGCCATGCGATGGACAGGCTGACCCTGAAAATTGCGGATGCTTATAAAAACTGCGGGTCTGAAACACCTAAAAACCTGCTGCGGCTTATGTTAACCACATTAGGCAGGGGCGGAGAAGGTCAGAAAATACGTGACGAGATACTCAATATAATGCACAAGCATCATATTAAGGAAGTGGCAGGCCATTTTATGGAGCAATGGCATCAAAAACTTCATAACAATACAACGCCCGATGATATTGTAATCTGTGAAGCGTACCTGAATTTTCTTATGAGTGAAGGCAATCTTTCTGTTTTTTACAGCACTCTCGAATCCGGAGGAGTCACCAGGGACAGGCTCAGGAGCTTTGAAAGGCCCATAACAGTTGACCCTGACTTTATTCCCTTTTTAAAGGACGGCCTTATCCATGATTTCAGGAATTATCTTGGTATCCTTAAATCAGTTCATTCCGGAAGCGACCTTGAGATAGCTGTCCATTCATCAAGGTATATTGTGGATCCTGAAACAGGAAGCCTGCTTGACTTTATACTGCGGCATAAAAATGACAGCGGAATGTCCGCTGAAACGCTTGTCAGCAAAATCTGCGGAGCGCGTGATAAAGTAAGGGCATTTTTAGAAAGAGAGAGGGAAAGCAGGCGGATTCGGGATCTGCTTTTCCTTGACATTGCATTGATTGATTCGTTGCGCATTGTTGTTGAGCGCAATATCCACCTGCATTTACCCGCCGGTCAGATGACAAATCTAACAGGCATGATTATGTGGAATTTGCTTTCTGAGGAGCGCGCAGAAATGAGAGAATGCCTTAATCAATGGGAGGCTATTAAGGGTGGAGCAGGGGCAGAATGGGCGCTTGAAGCCAAGTCTGTTATCGACCGTCTGATGCGCATAATGGGTGAATACATTGACAGTTATTACAGCCTGCTCCAGCCAAAGGCGGAATTTTTAGGAAAGGCGTTTGGCGCGGATTCATGGACGATCAATATCTTCAGTGAAGAGGTTATCCGCGGCAGCCTTGAGTTCGTTCTTTCAATGCTTTTGCGTCACATCGAGCCTGCACTTCGCAAGGAGGCGAATCTCGGGAACTGGCAGGTGATAAGCCCGGGCAGTGGAGGAGGATGGGTAGAGGTTGCTGATGTTCTCAGGTCAGTTCAGGGCATTAGGTTTGATAAGCCTACGGTAATTATCGCGGACAAGGTTATGGGTGATGAAGAGCCGCCTGATGGCGTAACAGCCATTATTACAAAGGATGTGCCGGATATTGTGTCTCATGTTGCTGTCAGGGCAAGAAACAAACAGCTTTTGTTTGCCACATGCTATGACAATCAGATATTTGATTATCTGAAATCGCGCAGGGGAAGCTGGCTTAATCTCAGGCCTGATGTGTCAGGCGATGTTGTGCTTGAAGAGACCGGGGAAAAAAAGGATATCAGACAGTCAAGAATTATATGCTCTCAAATACCAATGCCTGTTTTTTTCTCATATGCAGTTTCTTCAGCGGATTTCACCGAAAGCATTGTTGGAAGGAAGGCTAACAATATCGCAAGGCTCAGGACTATAACGCCTGAATGGATTCACATACCTTCTTCAGCAGCCCTGCCGTTCGGTGTTTTTGAAAAGATTCTGCTTGAAGATAGAAATAAAGGCATATTAAGCCAATATGATGAGCTTGTCAGTCAACTATCAAATGGTGAAAAGGATGGTTATGAGCAAAAACTCATGAGGATTCGTGATGCAATATTGAGGCTTGAACTGCCTGATGAACTTATCTCAGATCTCGAAGGCGTTATGAGGGATGAGGGTATCTCTCTCCCGAAAATTTGGCACAAAAGATTGGATGACGTTAAGTTATGCATAAAAAAGGTGTGGGCGTCAAAGTGGAATGAGCGGGCTTATTTAAGCAGGAGGGCAATGGGGATTTCTGATAAAGACCTTTTTATGGCAGTGCTTGTTCAAGAGGTTGTGGAGGCTGATTATGCATTTGTAATACACACTGTAAACCCTTTAACAGGCGAATCGAACAAGCTTTTTGCCGAAGTTGTATTGGGGCTTGGAGAGACATTGGTTGGCAATTATCCGGGACGCGCGTTTGGTTTTGTTTCTGATAAGGTCTCCGGAGATTCTCATGTTATATCGTATCCGAGCAAGAGCATTGGCCTTTATGGCAGTAGCATAATATTCCGTTCTGATTCCAATGGAGAGGATCTTGCGGGTTATGCCGGAGCAGGGCTTTATGACAGCGTTATTTTAGATGAGCCGAAAGAGGTGTTGCTTAATTATTCTGATGAACCGCTGATAAGAGATAAGGCCTTCAAAAAAAATATGATCGATGCCGTAAAAGATATAGGGGTTGAACTGGAAAGCCTCCTGAATTGTCCTCAGGATATAGAAGGCGCTTATTCCAAAGGCCGTTACTATGTGGTTCAAACCCGGCCGCAGGTCGGTATTTAATATGGAATGAAGAAATAATATATAATAAACCCTGCGTTGTTGATTTTTGATAATGATAAAGGTTGGCTCTGAAATGCATAAAAGACGAAGGGGTTTATCTGCGAGGAGCGCCCGCAGGGTACATAAAAAAGAATATTCTGAAAAAGCCCTGTTGGAGCTATTGTCTGAACACGGAGAATTGCCGCAATCCTATGCTGAAAAAAGGATTGTTATGATTCCGGTTGATCCACACATGGTACATGTATACTGGGAAATCAGTCCTGAAGAAATAGCGGATGCGTTGTGCAGATTTAACGGTGATGCGCTGAAATATAGACCGGTGCTCAGGTTTTACCAGCTTAATCCGGAGCGGGGCGGAAGTCGCTTTTTTGATGTTGATATTCACCTTGGTGCAAATAACTGGTATGTGCATTTGCAGCATCCTGATATGTTGTGTTGCGTGCAGCTCGGTTTCAGGCATGATTGCGGAGGGCTCCTTGTTTTAATAAGTTCCGAAGTACATTTGTCAGCCCGTGTGAGCGGACATGAAGCTGCCTTTAACATAAAAAAGGGCATTGTCTGCACTGCCTTAAAGCCATCTGCAGGCCAGACCCAGACATTGATTTTGGTTAATGAAAAACAGCTCTATTTGGACAAAGGTTGTGAATTCCTTTCATCCGGCTACGAATGCCATTGCGGGGAATATCATGCCCTGACGTCAATGAAAATGTTTGATAGTGGAGACTGCGCTATAATGAGCCGCAATGGAGAGGCATTGCATGGTCTCACAGAATTGTGTGAAAGAAGCTTTGCCTCTGGCGTATCATCTCGTTAAGCGCTTCAGAAAATGAACTGCCTTAAAAGAGGTCCAATTGAATAAAGGTTATCTAACAATAATCCTTCATGCCCACCTTCCCTTTGTGAGACATCCTGAGTATGAGGAGTCATTGGAGGAAAACTGGCTTTACGAAGCCATAACTGATACATATATCCCGCTGCTTTTGATGATGGACAACCTTGTCAAAGACAGAATTGATTTCCGGCTATGTTTTAATGTCAGCCCGACCCTTGCTTCCATGTTCGCAGATCCCTTATTGCAGTCGCGGTATCTGGAGAGGATTGAAAGACTTATCGACCTCGGTAAAAAGGAGATCAAAAGGACGCGCTCAAAGCCTAAATTTAATGCCCTCGCAATAATGTATTATAAGCATTTCCAGCAGGTCAGAAAGGCCTTTGTTGAAAGATACGGCGGGAACCTGATTAACGCGTTTAACAGATTGCAGGAAATCGGAAAGATAGAGATTATTGCTTCTGCTGCTACACACGGGTATCTCCCCATTCTTTCTGTTAATGAATCTGCTGTGCGCGCACAGATAAAAACAGGTGTCGAATACTATAAAAAAATATTTGGCAGAAGACCAAAGGGGTTCTGGCTGCCTGAATGCGGCTACTATAGCGGCGCTGATGCACTTCTTGCTGAGCAGGGCATCCGGTATACCATCCTTGAAACCCATGCGTTAACGCGTGCCCGGCCCAGACCTGAGCACGGTATTTACGCGCCGCTTCATACCCCTTCGGGAGTGGCGGTTTTCGGTCGGGACCCTGACTCATCAAGGCAGGTCTGGAGCGCCACAGAAGGCTATCCCGGAGATTATGATTACAGGGAATTCTACAGGGATATTGCTTATGATCTTGATACTGACTATATAAAGCCGTATATCCACAGGGATGGCATTAGAACAGATACTGGTTTTAAATATTTCCGCATTACAGGGAAAGGTGATCAGAAAGAGGTTTACAATCCAAAAGCCGCAAGAGATAAAGCCCGAATCCATGCAGCGCATTTCATATCGAGCAAGGAATCTGCTATTAAAAATGCAGCATCTTTTATGAAAAAAAAGCCGGTTATTGTGGCGCCGTTTGATGCCGAACTTTTCGGCCACTGGTGGCATGAAGGCCCTTTATGGCTCGATTATCTTATCCGCAGGATAGATTCATCCAAGAATATCAGGCTCATTACGCCTTCTGATTATCTCAAGAAACACCGTGCTGACAATGATGCTTCGATCCCGCACACCTCCAGTTGGGGCAATAAGGGGTTCAGCGAAACATGGATTAACGGAAGCAATGACTGGATATACCGTCATCTTCATCAGGCAGCTTTCAGCATGGAAATGCTTGCGGGAAAATATCCATTGGCAAGGGGAATTAAAAAGAGGGCGCTGAAACAGGCTGCAAGGGAGTTGCTATTAGCCCAGTCAAGCGACTGGGCATTTATGATAAACACCGGCGCTATGACCGAATATGCCACCCTGAGAACAAAAACCCATATTCTCCGGCTGATAAGGCTTGCCAGAGAAATAGAAAGCGGCTCGATAGATGAAAAACGGCTGTCCGCAATCGAAAAACAGGATAACATATTCCCGGATATTGACTACAGGTGGTTTAGGTGAAATAATGTAATTAGCAGTGATTTGGGTAATGTCAAAAGTTCTATGAAAGAGTGTTTTAAAACATATTGAAATATA
>JBBILM010000115.1:0-5690 GCA_037444915.1 Nitrospirota bacterium
TAAATACATAACACATTCTAAGTCTTCACAAAATAAGGCAATAGTCCCTCTATCAACCTCAAACATAATTTCAATATCAACCTCGCCAGACAGAAGTGCTTTCATAAAATTCATCCGTTTTGCTCGTCGAAAGCTGAACTGATAACCGGATGACATACCGGACGGCTCGAAAAAGATATGATTGAAGTCCTGAGCGCTGAATGTAACAGGAATGTCGTCGAGATGTAAGTTGCTATGGAGATATACTGCTTCATACTCTCCCCTGTATTCATCCTCTGTTTTCAGCAAAATCAATTCCACAGCTCTTTTCATGATTTGCTTTCCCACACAAGCACATTAAATTTTGTTTCATAGCGAGACGTTGTCATACAAATATTTTCTCGCTTCAAACATTCTTTGAGATAATTTACCAGTTGTCCTTTGGCAGAATTATCGACAATCTTGTCGTTGCATGCATATCCAACCAATCCCACTAAATAGTCTGTCATCTGGATTAGTAAATTCTCCCTTGACTCGATTGCGTGGAAATCTCTTATATTGCACTTCTCCCTATTCCATAAGATAAAAGAATCAAGGTATGCATGAAGCGCTCTCGCCCTGTGTCTGTCTCTTGTAGGCTTTTTATCAAGGAAAATATAATATTCATTATTGCTGAGGAGTTTTTCTTTAAGCAGCAGATAATAGAATTTAAAGAATGCCAGTTCCTCATCATTATCATGATATTGCTCAAGGTTCACTTTCTCCTTATCTACGATAACGCAACGAAATAGCATAGAAGATTTAGACAGAAAACAATCTATCATTTTTTTGTAAAACGGCATGAACTTATCATGAACCTTTGTCCATTTAAGTTCATGATCAAAGCGATACTCTCTATAAATACTTCTTATATCTTCCACAATGAGCATTTTTTCTTTTCTTGGAATCTCAATGGCGCCGATGACCATAATCTTAGAATCTCTGTTTTCGACACGAGATTCGTCACAATATAGATTGTAAATATTATTTGCTATCATCGCTTATCCCCTTCCTTCCACATTCACAATCTCCTCATCCGTCAAGACGTAGAGTTTATATACCATCTCATCAATCTGCTTTTCGAAGGCGGAGGTGTCGGCAGGCGCTGATGCCTATTAGGATTCTGATCTTTTCCGTGCTTTCCAGCGATTTGTAAATGGTATGAAATCCGCTTGTATAAAAATAACCGACAAGACAGTCAAATAATCTTGTATCTTTGATCAGAAGCTCAAACCTTTGCTTGAGGTTTCGCCCGCCTTCGTTAATTATAAAGGTGAGATCATTCCCTTTCATTTAAGTTTCTAACTTAATGCTATTTCAGCCTTGATACAGCCTCTTTTATCCTGTCAAGACCTTTCTTAATATTCTCCATGGATGTTGCGTATGATATTCTTATATAACTGTCATCGCCGAATGCCTCTCCATGCACCAATGCCACATTCGCATCCTCCAGAAGATACATCGCCATGTCAAGAGAAGAATTGATACGCCTTTCAGCAACGCTTCTGCCATATAATTTTGATATATTGGGGAACGCGTAAAAAGCGCCGTTTGGCGTTATACAGCTTACGCCTTCCACTGAGTTCAAACCTTCAACAAGGAACTTCCTCCTTTTGTCAAACTCGGTTTGCATCACGGATATAAAATCCTGAGGTCCGGTCAAAGCTGCTACCGCCGCCTTTTGTGAAATGGAAGCAGGGTTTGAGGTTGACTGGCTCTGAATATTGGTCATAGCCTTTATAATATCCTTTGGCCCGGCAGTATAGCCAATTCTCCAGCCTGTCATGGCATGAGACTTGGAAAGCCCATTGACAACAATAGTCTTTTCCTTTATCTCTTTACCAAGCGCGGCTATGCTTATATGCTCTGTGCCATCATAAACAAGTTTTTCGTATATTTCATCCGAAATAATATAGATATTGTTTCTCAGCGCAATTTCAGCAATTGCCTCCAAGGTCTTTTTGTCATATGCCAGCCCCGTAGGGTTTGAAGGCGAATTTAATATAAGCGCCCTGGTCTTAGGCGTTATCTTAGCTGCAAGGGCGTCGGGTTTAAGCATGAAACTGTCTTCTTCATACGTTTTTACGAAAACAGGCGTTGCATCATTCAACAAAACCTGATCAGGGTATGACACCCAGTACGGCGATGGCACAATCACCTCATCGCCATGCCCGTAAACCGCCTGTGCAATGTTGTACAGACTATGCTTTGCACCGCATGAAACAACTATTTCGTCTTTTTCATAGCTCAGATTATTGTCCTTTCTGAATTTTTCGGAAATAGCCTCTTTCAACTCATCTATTCCGCCCACAGGCGTATATTTAGTGAACCCGTCTTTTACAGCCTTTATTGCAGCCTCTTTAATATGTTCGGGCGTATCAAAATCCGGCTCTCCTACTCCAAAATTTATCACATCCAATCCCTGAGCCTTCATAGCCTTTGCCTTCGCATCCATCGCCAGGGTCGGCGAAGGCTTAATCTTTTTTGCCCTGTCCGAAAGCATAATAAACCCCCCTTTATAAGGTATTCCTGTTTTTGAATTTTAACAACATGAATTATAACCCATTCCTCGCCTTCATTTCCCTTATTTTATGCAGCGTATCCATATAATTCTGATTGGAAGGGTTCAGTTCGAGTGATTTTAATGATAGTTTTTCAGCATCTTCAAGACGTTCCTTTTTAGTGTAATACAGCCACGCAAGATTGTTATAGGCATCAGCGAGGTCTGGCTGTTCTTTAATCGCCTTTCTGTAATATGCCTCAGCTTCATCAGGCTTTCCGATGCTGAAATGCAGATTGCCTAAATATAGAAAGGCAGCGGGAAGTTTTTTGGACGCCTTTTTATATTCTTCTACAGCTAATTCAATCTGGCCTTTGTTCTCATACGCAACTCCAAGGTTTATATGCTCCTCAGGGGTCAAAGGGTCATTGAGAACAATTATACGTGGAAATGAACAGCCGCAAATCAATAAGAAAAAAATAACAGAACATGAGAGAAATATAACAGCAGAGAAACGGCTTGTTTTTACTGTTGCTCTGATGACCTCTGTTTTATCCACAGTGTCCAGAAATCCGTCTTTTTCCATATCTTTAAGAACTTATCCTTGTCTATCGCTATTTTTTCGGTCAGGCCTGAATTCACAACAACTTCAGCATCATTATAACCGATTACCACCATAAAATGATTAGCCTGATACGACAGAAAGCCGTAATCCACAAGGACAATCAGTGGGTATCCATTATCAATCTTCTGTTTGAGGTCATCCCATCCTCCGGAGTATTGGGCTGGATAAAGCCCTTTTTTATTGACATACAGCACCATGTCAATGTTAAGAGTTCCTTTTGCTGATTTGCTGTATATGTCTTTTGCTATATCCTCAGGCTTAGTTTCCACTCCCCAGTAATTTAACACCCCGGCAAGAGATGCTGGTCCGCACTGGTAAACCTCCTGAGGATAAAAAGGAATATTGTCAATCAGCACAGAATTCTTATTCGGCTGAATATTATGAGTTGAACAAGCCGGGAGAATAAAAAATAATATTACCAGATATATGTGTTTTCTGTATTTAGTGTTCATGCTATTTATCTGCTCATGCCACTATAAGCTTATGACGCAATTTCAGTTTTCAGGCCGAATGTTGCAAGGGATCAGGCATCAGGCAATGTTAAACGCCTGCCCGATGCCTAATCCATTATCCATCAAAAAAATTATTTTGTGACTATTACCTTATGGCCTGTCAGCTGCAGCACTATGATGACAAGTATAATTATCACCAAAAGGGCGATAACCACGCCAAGGCCGTCGCTGCCGACCTTCAACTCATCGAGCTGAAGGGCGAATTGGTGTATCTGCTGATCGCTTAGCTGTGAAAGACGGCTGTTAATCTCATCCTTTGTGAAGCCTAATTTCTCGAGTCTCTCCTGAATCTGCTTTGTCTCGAGGACTTTCTGTATTTTGTCAAGATCCGCCTCCCTGTCAACAGACGCAAGGGCAATAATTTCTGAATTCGAAAATCCGGCTTCAACCTTTGGGGCAATACCGATAATAAACATTGCGAGCACAAGATACCATGAAATTGATTTCGTGAAAGGAACCCTCATCCCTTATTCACCTCCTTTCCCTGTCAGTAGAAATGTAATAAAAAAAACCGCAAGCCCCGAAATCAGGGCATTGCAAAGACTTTTATTAGTATGTGACGAACCTGATACATGTTTAGCTAAATTATACCCGATAATTTTTAATTTATGTACAGTTTTCTTGTCCTTCCGCCTAATGATGTTACTATCTCATATGGTATTGTATCAGCCCTCTGCGCCAGTTCATATACTGTTATCCTTTCATCTCCCTGGCTTCCGATAATAACCACTTCATCCCCTTCTGACACATCCTTTAAATCCGTCAAATCAACCATTGTGAGGTCCATGCAAACTCGGCCCGCTACTTTAACCCTCTTACCTTTAACGAGCATTTCCGCATTATTCGAAAAACGCCTGCTGAAATTATCAGCATAGCCAAGCGGTATCACGCCTATAAGGCTGTCCCTTTTTGTAATAAAAGTCCTGCTATAGCTTATAGGTGTGTTGGCAGGCAATCTCCTGATCGCGAGTATTTTAGTCTTAATGGTCATTGCCGGAATAAGTTCCGAGTTCGCGTTTATTGTTTCCGGTTTTACATCTTCAGCGATAGGCAGCATCGGGGAATAACCGTACAGCATCAGCCCCGGCCTGACAGCATCGAAATGAGATTCAGGGAGGTTTATTACAGCAGCGCTGTTAGCCATATGGAACAGCTTCACATGCAGGCCGCTATCTGATAAAACCTTTCTGATCACATTAAATCTTTCGATCTGTACTTTGGCAAATGGTGAATCGCAAAGGTCTGAATCAGAAAAATGGCTCATCACGCCGTCAATATGCAGCCCCTTCAGATTCGCTATATCCAGTATCTCCCTATCAGCATCTTCTGTAAGGCCGAGCCTTCCCATGCCTGTATCAACCTTAATGTGAACGCCTATTGTAACATTGGCCCTCTCCGCTTCCTTTGATATGGCCAAAGCAGTTTTTTTATCCCGGACAACAGGGATTAAATTATATTGCAAAATATCTCTTATATCAGGATCAAACAGCACGAGAATCGGCAGATTTATTCCGGAATCCCTCAATTCCTTTGCTTCTTCCGTGAAAGCCACTGACAGATACTCAACCTTCAGATCTGACAGCCGTCTCGATACCTCAACAGCCCCGTGTCCGTAGGCATCGGCTTTTACGACTGCTATAACGGGCCTGCCCTGTGACAAGCTTCTGATGACATTAAGATTATTAGAAATCGCGCCTAAATTAATTTCTGCAACAGGTCCTCTGTTCATTTAAATGAGTTTCTTTATCCCTGCTTCTTTGCCGTATCTTCTTTATCTTCCGCAACTGTCTTTTTGGGAGTTACGTCTATTTCATCAGGCTCAGACGTGGCCTTTTTAAAATTCTTTATCGCCTTTCCCAAACCACTCGCTAATTCAGGCAATCTCTTTGCTCCGAATAAAACAAGGACTATCACCAAAATAATGATTAACTCTGTCATGCCCACGCCTGGTATCATGCATTACCTCCTTTTTGGTTCACAGGTATTGTCAAAAATTATTTTCCCTCTCCCCTTGTGGGAGAGGGATAGGGTGAGG
>JBBILM010000116.1:0-5621 GCA_037444915.1 Nitrospirota bacterium
ACAGACTTTTCGAGAATTTCATTGCATGAGCAATTATATAAGTCGTCATGTATAATGCAAACTGTTTAAGCGTTTTGAACAGTTTTATGGTTTCCGAGACTGATACGGCGGATTTATTATAACCTAAAAACATTTATAAAGTTGTTATTCAAATTTATAAGCCGATGCGAAAAAAAGCGGTTACATAGTGGCATTAACCCGAAAAATATGCTTGCTATGTTACACATTAATTGCAGTTTTCGGGTTATCGAGATAAAAATCCACGGCTTATATCCTTAGCGGATCAACATCTACACTCACCTTAATCCCCTTTATCTGTTCAAGTTTGCTCAATATTTTCTCTCCTGCAGAGTGCAATATCTTTCTGTCCCTTGATTTCAGGAGAATCTGGATGCGGCTGTATCTGGATTTTATCATGGCGGGTGTTTCAACAGGACCTAATATTTCCAATCCCTCTGCAAGCGCATCTCCTGTTATCTTTTTTACATATGGCGCTAAATCCGGAACATTGCCCTTAATCAATATGTTAAACAGGATAATCCGTGAAAATGGAGGATAATCTAAAGTTTTTCGCTGCTCTATCTCATATTCGTAGAAATTTCTGAAGTCGCGGCCTTTTATATAACTAAACAGCCTGTTCCTTGGCTGCCATGTCTGTATGAATACAGAGCCCGCGGACTTAACCATGTGAGAAATTTGAATCACCTCCTGAAATGCCCTTTCATATGCCCTGAAATCGGGCTGTGAAATTATAGCGTCAATATTGAACAGGGCAGCGGCATCAAACAATTCGTTTTTAAGCCTTTTTGCGGCATAGGCAGTTCCAATAACAAATGACGTAAAATCATCCGGCATCAAAGCATTGACCCCACTGTCTGATTTTGCATTCTTATGTTTAAGATCGGTTTTTTCAATGATTATAGCCTCTGTTTTTACGCGCTTTTCGATTTCTTCCTTTATACGCTCAGTACCTGCGCTGAGTGATTTGATCGAAAACCCCTTGCATGAATCGCAGCTTTGAGGGACTCTTTTCTCGTCTCCGCAGTAATGACACCGTAATGCGTTAATGTTTTTGTGGAAAATTAGAGGGGTTTTGCATTTATCGCAGGATATCAGACTTTTGCAGTCATCGCAGCACATGAGCGAATAGCCTTTTCTGCCAGAAAGAAAAAGAAATCTCCCCTCGTCTGACAATGTTTTTTCAGCAGCCTTTAATATTTCCGCAGAGATATAAAGGTTTTTTTGCCTGCTCTCAGGGGAATTGATAATCCTGATTTTCGGCTGTTTGGGTTTGTCTTGAGAGTCGATTTCTACGGTTTTTTGCCCTCCCGCATCAAGAAAAATATACTTTCCAATCCGGGCATTATGCACTGATTCAAACGCAGGGCAGATTGATGACAAAAGCACTGTCGAATTTTCAAGGAATCCCCTCATAACAGCCACATCGCGAGCATTGTATCTGAGGCCTTCTTCTCCTTTATATGAAGGGCTATGTTCCCCCAGAACTGCTATAAAGGACACATTTTGCAATGGCGCGAGCACGGCAGACCTTGTTCCAATTACCACATCGGATTGTCCTGATAACAGCCTTTCAACAGAGTCCTTTCTTTTCCTTTTCGCAAGCCTGCTGTGCAGGAGGCATAAGCGCTCTCCGAAAATTTCCCTGAGCGCCGGGGTTGTTTGTTCTATAAGGCTTATCTCAGGAACGAGGATAATCGCTCCATTTATATTTGATTTCATTAAATTTAGGGTTTTCAATAGTGCTGTCTTCTCATCCGAAGGTGAGGATGCATGGCAAAGAAAGGTGGAGTATTTCTTTTCAGCAATGCTGCTGCAGACCGGAGCAATCGGTGAATCTGACTGCCATGGTTTGAGCGCAGAGCTTTTTTTAGCGGCAAGGAATTCCATGACATCCTCATCTTTTTTGATTATTAATGCTGCTGCTTCTTCAAAAAAACTGCTTTTAAGGGCAGATCCCATAGGCGCCAGATAGTAATCTGAAAGCCACTTGAGCAAATGGATGGTCTTATCAGAACCAAAATGTCCGAAAATGGAACTGATCTGTTTTATTTTTTTTGTCGTGCCGCCGAATATGTCGATGGAGTTAAAAACCCCGGTAACTACGCCGTAATGCCCTTTCCCCATCAGTGGCGCATTAACCACTCTGCCTTTCAAATCTGACTGAATATCTATAGGAACAAGGTAGGTGAGAGGCCTTAGTTTTAGCGGGAAAATAACATTTGCATACTTCATAATACAGAATACAGGATATGTGGTTTGATTGACAATGCCTCTCAGAAACGAGTAATATTTTTTTAGAGGGATATAAAACTCTGAAGGAGAAAAAAGATGTTTGAAAAGTTTACAGAAAGAGGAAGAAAGATAATTATATATTCCAAAGAAGAGGCTGAAAAAAGAGGCAACGACTACCTTGGAACCGAGCATCTCCTGTTGGCGATATTAAGGGAGGAAGACGGCATTCCAGTGGCGATACTCAAAAAAATGGGTCTGTCCATTGAGGAAATCAGGTTTGAGGTCGAAAGAAATCTGCCGGTTGGCAGCAATCTTTTGACCTTAGGCGATATCCCGTTTACTCCGAGGGCAAAAAAAGTTATTGAATTGACCATAGAGGAGGCGAGGCTTTTAGGTCATAATTACATTGGCAGCGAACACCTTCTGCTCGGTATTATCAGGGAAGATGAAGGAATCGCCGGGAAAATATTAAGAAATCTCGGCGCAAACCTCCTTGGAGCCAGACAGCTTACAATAAACCTGACGGTCAAGCCGCAATATCAGCAGCAGAATCAGCAGCCTAAGGAGCGGAGAAGGTCTAATACCCCGGCGCTCGATGAGTTTGGCAGGGATCTGACCCTGTTTGCAGTCGAGGGCAAGCTCGACCCTGTTATTGGCAGGGAGGATGAAATAGAAAGGGTTCTTCAGGTGCTCGGCAGGAGGCTTAAGAACAACCCGGCTATAATCGGAGACCCCGGAGTGGGAAAAACAGCAATTGTGGAGGGTCTTGCCCAGAAGATTGTTTCAGGGGACGTGCCTGACAGTCTTATAGGAAAAAGAATAATATCTCTTGATCTCGGCGCGCTTATAGCAGGCACAAAATACAGGGGACAGTTTGAAGAGCGCCTTAAAGCTGTAATGAAGGAGATATTGCAGTCAGAGAATATAATTCTTTTTGTTGACGAATTCCATACCCTTATCGGGGCTGGTTCTGCAGAAGGATCTGTTGACGCGTCCAACATGCTGAAGCCGGCATTGTCCAGAGGGGAACTCCAATGCATCGGAGCTACCACGGCTGATGAATTTAGAAAGTATATTGAAAAGGACGGCGCGCTTGAAAGAAGATTCCAGCCTATTTATATACAGGCGCCATCGCCTGATATGACGGTTGAAATCTTAAAGGGATTAAAAACCAAGTACGAGAATCATCACAGGGTGAAAATAAGCGAAAAGGCGATTGCTGCTGCTGCGACACTTTCTGACAGGTATATCACGGAGAGATGTTTGCCTGATAAGGCCATAGATGTTATAGATGAAACAGGCTCAAGGCTTAAACTCAGAAGAACCACCATGCCGCAGGAATTGAAGGATATGGAGACAGAGCTGATTCAGCTTTCCAAGGAAAAGAGCCTTTATGTTAGGATGCATGATATTGAAAAGGCACAGGCTGTCAGGTCGCAGGAAGACATTCAGAAAAAGGAATACGAACTAAGGTATAAAAAATGGAAAGAATCCCTGAATAAGGATGTCCCTGTTGTTGACGAAGATGACATAGCTTATACAGTGTCCAAGATGACAGGGATACCGCTGTTTAAACTTGGAGAGACTGAATCAGAGAAGCTTATAATGATGGAGCAAATCCTTCACAACAGGATTATAGGACAGGACGATGCCATAAGGGCGGTGTCAAGGGCTATAAGACGTTCAAGGGCAGGGCTGAAGAGCAAAAACAGGCCGATTGGCTCGTTCTTTTTCCTCGGACCTACGGGCGTTGGAAAGACAGAACTCGCAAAAGCGCTCGCGGAGTTTATGTTCAATGACGAAGGCGCGCTTGTGAAAATAGACATGTCAGAATACATGGAAAGGTTCAACGTATCGAGATTGACAGGCTCGCCTCCCGGTTATGTGGGTTATGAAGAGGGCGGGCAGTTGACAGAGAAGATAAGGAAAAGGCCATATTCTGTTGTGCTTTTTGATGAAATAGAAAAGGCGCATCAGGATGTGTTTAATATGCTTCTCCAGATACTTGATGAGGGCGTGCTTACTGACAGCTACGGAAGGAAGGTGGATTTCAGGAATACCATAATAATCATGACCTCGAATCTTGGGGCGAGGATAATAGAAAAGGCGACCCCTCTCGGATTTTACAGGGCTTCATCAGATGCCGCTTATGACAAGATGAAGAGCAATGTGCTTGACGAACTGAAAAAGACATTTAATCCTGAATTCCTTAACCGCGTTGATGAGACGGTAGTTTTCCATCAGCTCGAAAAGGAGCATTTGCTGTCAATTATTGACCTCCTGATAATCGACACAAACAAGAAGCTTGCCGAAAATGAGCTGACTGTTAATGTATCGCCCGAGGTTAAAGAGTGGATACTCAATAAATACTATCAGCCCTCATACGGCGCAAGGCCTATGAGAAGGGCTATTTACCGCGAGATTGAGGACAGGCTTTCAGAGGAGTTGATTAAAGGACGCTTTAAGAATGTGACAGAGCTGAACATAGTACTTGAAAACGACAACCTTGTGTTATCAGAAATGAAAGAAGACATGCTGGTGTCTGTGAATTAAGTTTGTTTATAAAGTCGGTTCTTCTATCCGTCATTCCCGAAGCCTGCCCTCGAAGTTTGTAATCGGAGGTTCTTAGTCGGGAATCCAGTCGTTTCAAAAAGAAATGGATACCCGCCTATGCGGGTATGACGAAATTATTGAATTTATAAATAGTCCAATTAATAAAGACAACCTTAAGGAGAGTGAATGAAAAACAAAGGGAATATTCTGTTTGTTATGCTTGTAATTGGTATCGCGGCTGTAATTCTTATTGCGAATAAGGATAAAAAGGAGATAAAAAAAGCTGCCGTTGGAGTAGAGGCGCCTGAATTTGAGATGAAAGATACCGATGGCAAGGTCTGGAGACTTGCTGATTTAAGGGGCAAGGTTGTTCTTCTTAATTTCTGGGCAACATGGTGTGATACATGCAAGGAAGAAAAGCCGTATGTTCAGGGGATAATTGACGAGCTGAACGTTGATGATAAACTCGTGTATCTATCTGTTCTTTTTAAAGACGAACCCGCAAATGCCGTAAGGTATATGCAGGAAAATAAATATACCTTTCCGGTACTGATTGATGACTCTGATGTCGCGTCCGAATACGGTCTTGGAGGAGTGCCTGAAACCTTTATGATTAATAAAAAAGGCATTTTGGTTAAAAAGGTAATAGGCGGCATACACTGGAACCTGCTCGATTCAAGGGAGCAGATTACAAAGCTTATAAACGAATAAGACACCTTAAACCCGTTTAACCCAAAAAATGCAATTGATGTGTAATATAGCAGAAGGGTTAAAAGCAGTTTTCGGGTGAACCTGCATATGCTTAATTTAGTCAG
>JBBILM010000117.1:0-5493 GCA_037444915.1 Nitrospirota bacterium
AACCTCTTATATTCCCTATACTCCCTCAAATTCTTATACGGAGCGCCTTTGAGGTCAACTGCCTTTACCATATCTTTTGTAAGATAATACATCCAGTAGTCGTCAAAGATGTCTTCGCCGAGTTCGGCAAAATGCCCCTTTCCATTCGTCAATTCATCAATCTTGATAACAGAGCCGATGTTTTTTGTATTCCCGCTTCCGGGACGGTCAAGGGCAATCTTATATTTCTCCTGAACAAAGAAGCTGAAATCCTTTATGACGGAAGTGATATTTTGCAAATCTGCTAATTTGTAAATTTTCCTCTCATCCAGATTCTTATCTGTTCTTGAGTAGATAACGCCGAGCACAAAATGCCCGACATATTCATCATAAGGGAATGTAATGTTTTTTTTGCTTTTTCTGTCTCGAAAATAGCCTGTGAATGCCCCTAATGTCATGCCATTTACTTCTTTTCCATTTTTTCGATAGGTGCTTTTGAGGTCAACCGCATATTTATTGCCTTTTTTATCTATAAAAGTAATGTCCGGGTAAAAATTCTGCTCCTTGCAAAGAACCATCTTATAGCCTGTTTCTTGTGCAAACTGGCAGATTTTAGGAAAGAGAAGAAGTTCCATTATCTTCGAGACGACTTTGGTATCAACGGATATAGTATAAATATTCTTGGCAATATCAATAAATCCTTTGACAACCCAATCCCCTTCTCCTGTAGAAACAGCGTCATTGAACAGATCGACATGTTTCAGAAGTTGGTTTCTAAACTTTTCTTTTAGTTTCTGTTTTTCTTCTGAATTCTCCATATTGCCCCTCAAGTCTATCTTTAATAAGCTCGCAGTAATTTAAATCCAATTCAATCATAATACACCTTCTACCGAGTCCCTGCGCAACAAAGCCAGTTGTGCCCGAGCCGGCAAACGGATCAAGAATCAAATCTCCTTTATTGCTACCTGCTAATATTGCGTATTCCAAAACAATCGGCTGTTTTGTAGCGGGATGGCGAAAAGGATTTTTCTCTGCCGAGTATTCCCAGATATTTTTCATCTGGACACCGCCATTTAATTCCTTCATTGCTTTATAATTAAATTTTGTTTTGCCAGATGAATCTTTCTTTGCCCAAAGCATAGTCTCGGTAACAGCCCTGAAGCATGAACCCTTAAAGTTCGGCGGCGCATTCCTTTTGTGAAGGATTATATCATTAAGTATCTTAAAACCTAAATCCTGAAGGACAACATTTATAATTCCAATGCTGTGGTAAGTTCCTGTTACCCAGATAGTACACCCTTTTTTAAGAATGCGCTGCGCTTCTTTGAGCCATGTATAATGAAATTCAAATTGATAATTAATGGATTTAGAATAAGCCCATGTTGCTTTTTTTGTGTCAAACGTATCAGCATGGCCGTCATTACGCTTTATGACTAATCCTGATTGGTTGCCAAAGTAAGGCGGGTCTGCAAAAATCATGTCAATACAACTATCTGGAGCTTTTTTTAAAATAGATAAAGAGTCACCCTGAAATAACTTAATTTTTTTTTCAGGATTATGATAAAAGGGCATAATCTTTTCTTTGCAATAGTCTGCTCTTTCTTCGGCGCAAATCATTTTATCTATTTTGCTGAAAATGTCTGATGTTTTATACATTTATTTATTAGGGTGGCAAGTTCTTTTGTTCTCATCTGAGACGTCAATCTTTGCAATTTCCCACAGTTTAACATTTATTGGAGTAATTTGGTTATACTATGTTAAATTAACGGTACAAAAATACTAATATTTTAATGGCGTGAGCCAATTAAACTGAAAGGAGTTATATATGCAGGTGATTTTGAAGGAAGAGGTAAAAAGCCTGGGGCATGCAGGCGAGGTTGTGAGTGTAAAAGACGGATACGCGAGGAATTTTCTTATACCAAAGGGAATTGCTATAGAGGCTAATCCAAAGAATGTAAAGGCTCTGGAGCAGGAAAGAAAAAAGATACAGGATCTTGTCAGAAAAGAGAGGGCAAAGGCCGAGGAGTTGGCATCACGCATTTCTTCTGTATCGCTCGTAATTAAGGCAAAGTCCGGAGAAGACGATAAGCTCTTTGGCTCTGTTACGGCTGTTGATATTGCTGATTCGCTCAAAAACGAAGGCATTGAGATAGACAAAAGAAAGATAGCGCTCGATGAGCCGATAAAGAGGCTCGGAGATTATACAGTTAGTGTAAAGCTTTATACCGAAGTCGCGGCACAGCTTAATATACAGGTAGTAAGCGAATAAGAGCGATGGGCGGTTGGGTGTCGGTATTTTAAAGGCGTTGAGGCCTGACCTTCCTGACTTTTAAACTGAAGACAGCTATTGATGTGTAATATAGCAGGCATATACACCTTCAAACCCTTTGAATTGCAACAAGTATTATCTCATGCAATGCCTTAATCCACAATTGCAATCCGCACAAGAAGGTGGAATCAGAGATACCACCCTTTTATCAAGTGGAGGATTAAGTGGGGGATAAGTTGCAAACAAAGCCTTTTCAGGTATCCATGCTTGCTCAACAGCAGGTAAAAAGCATTTTTCGGGTTAGCCCCGTTAAAGCAAAGGGGTAATTTTGAGAGAAATAGATGTAAGCATAGACAAACTGCCTCCGCAGAATCTGGAGGCAGAACAATCGGTTCTCGGCGCTGTTATACTGGACAATGATGCGCTGACAAGGGTAATCGAAATCCTCACTCCCGATGACTTTTACAAGGAATCCCACAGACGGCTGTTCAATGCGATGCGCGAGCTTTTTGACAAAAATGAGCCAATAGACATTGTTACATTGACGGACTATCTTAGAAAACATGACCAGCTCGATTCCATAGGCGGACTTTCTTATCTGTCCTCCCTTGCAAACAGCATTCCAACATCTGCAAATATAAGGCATCACGCTCGAATTGTAAGAGAAAAGGCCTTGCTGAGGTCATTGATACAGACATCTACCAGGATTGCGACAAGGATTTACGAGGAAAGCCCTGACGCGGATGACATGGTTGACGATGCCGAGAAGATGATATTTGACATAGCGAGCAAAAGGATAAACGCCTCATTTGTGGGTCTTAAGGATGTAATTAAAGAAACATTCAAGATGATAGAGCATCTCTATGACAAAAAAGAGGCTATCACAGGGGTACCGTCTGGATACGCGGATATTGACGAAATGACATCCGGTTTTCAGCCAGGGGATCTTATAATTATAGGCGGAAGGCCGGGCATGGGCAAGACAGCCTTTGCCTTGAACATTGCTCAACACGTTGGGATTAAGCTCAAAGAGCCTGTTGCGATATTCAGCCTCGAAATGTCAAAGGAGCAGCTCGCATTAAGGATGCTTTGCGCTGAAAGCATGGTTGATTCCGCGCTTGTTAGAAAAGGCTATATAAGCAAACAGGACTGGCCAAAGCTTACCAACGCAGCGGGCAGGCTTGCTGATGCGCCAGTATTTATCGATGATTCTTCTGCCATTACTGTACTCGAAGTAAGGGCTAAGGCAAGGAGATTGAAAAAGGAGCACGGCTCACTCAGTCTTGTTGTGGTTGATTATCTTCAGCTAATGAGGAGCAGAGGCAATTTTGAGCGGAGGGAGCAGGAGATATCCGAGATTTCGAGGTCATTAAAGGCTCTGGCAAAAGAGCTGAAGGTCCCTGTTATAGCCCTCAGCCAGCTTAACAGGGCAGTGGAGCAGAGAGGGGAGAAAAAGCCCACTCTTGCTGATTTGAGGGAGTCAGGCGCTATCGAGCAGGATGCTGATGTTATTATCTTTCTTTACAGGGATGAGATATATAATAAGCATAATCCTTCAAACAAGGGAAAGGCCGAAGCGATTATCGCGAAACAGAGAAACGGACCCACAGGGGTCGTTAACCTTACATTTCTTGCAGACAGCACCAGATTTGTTGATTTTGCAAATGTATCTTATGAGTCTGAAGAGGATGTATACTGATGAAAAGAAAACCGGCAGTGGCAGGACAATTTTACACTGCTTCAGCCGCGAGGTTAAATGAACAGGTAAAGCAGTATGTAATTGATGTTGAACAAAAAGAAAGGGCTATTGGGATTCTCTCGCCGCATGCCGGATTAATGTATTCCGGCAGTGTTGCGGGCGCTGTATACTCTTCGATTAAATTTCCCGCGACATTTATCCTGCTTGGTCCAAATCATACAGGGCTCGGCCGGAATGTATCCATAATGACATCGTCCCAATGGGAGATGCCGGACACGACATTTTCTGTGGATGATGACCTGGGGAAAAAAATTATCAGAAACACCCCTCTTGTTTCAGAGGATGAACAGGCGCATGTTTTTGAACATTCCCTTGAGGTGCAACTGCCTTTTATATCCTATTTTTCTCATCAGGCAAAGATAGTTCCCATAACTATCATGTCTGCATCGCTTCAGGAGTGCAGGGCAATCGGGGAAGGTATAGCCAAATCCGTCAGGGAGATCAGCAGTGAAAAAGGCTATGATGTTTTGATTGCAGCCAGTTCTGATATGAGCCATTACCTGCCTGATGATGCGGCAAGAAGGCTTGACCAGCTCGCGATCAACGAAATCCTTAATCTCAATCCTGAAGGCTTATATAATACAGTCAAAAAAGAGCGCATATCCATGTGCGGTTATCTTCCTGCCACAATAATGCTCTATGCTTCTTTAGAACTAGGGGCAAAAGAGTCAAAACTGCTGAAGTATTCTACATCAGGAGATGTCAGCGGCGATTACGGGCATGTTGTAGGATATGCCGGTATAATAATCAAGTGACACCGGAGCATCAAAATCCGGGGATGACGGGAATTGCCGGGGTGTTGTTAGCAGGCGGAGAAAACCGGAGGTTTCCCATATTGAAAGGATTTATAAAAATCAACGGGAGCACAATTGTTGAGAAAAATCTTGCGTTGCTGAAGGATTTGTTTCAAGAGGTGTTTATCAGCACAAATATGCCGGAGAAGTATTTTTATCTGGGCGTACCTCTGATTGGCGACGTTATGTCATCCAGAGGGCCGATGTCAGGCATCCATTCATCTTTTTTAAACGCGGACGGGGAGACGATATTTGTAATTGCCTGTGATATGCCCTTTGCGAGCAAAGAGGCTGTTTCTTTTGTCTGCAACAGGCATTCTGAGGCTGAGACGCTGAGTCCTGAAGGCATTGACGCCACTATCCCTGTTTTTAATGGCAAGGCGCAGCCGCTTTTCGGCGCTTATCACAAGAAAATCCTGTTGCGTCTTGAAAACATGATTTCCGAGGGCAAGACGTCTATGAATAGGTTTTTATCGGATATTAAAACCAACTTTATCCAGGAGGCGGATTTTAAGGCAATTGATCCAGATGGACGGTCACTTGTAAATATAAACACAGTCGAAGACTATGAAAATATATTTCATGGCTTATAGATGATGGCTCATAGTAAAATACTGAGAACTATGAACTGTGAACCGCTAATGTCAAAAGTTGTATGAAAGAGTGTTTTAAAACATATTGAAATATAAAAG
>JBBILM010000118.1:0-5459 GCA_037444915.1 Nitrospirota bacterium
CCTTGACCACTTCCCTCCTATCTTCCCTTTTTGTCAATTTTTTTTATCCTTGCATCAAATTGAATTTGTTATATAATTAAAGAAAGAGGTTTTCCTTTCTTTAATTTTTTTTTGTTTTAAGGTTTTTTGCTATAAGGGGTGCACTGCAAATGAAAGAAAAAGATATTTTTGAAGAGATTGTTAACCTCGGTAAACGACGCGGGGTTCTGACATATGATGAAATAAATGAGGCGCTGCCGTCTGAATTTTTTTCGCCCGATGAAATAGAAGATTTGATGGATATCCTAAGCGATATCGGTGTTAGGGTAGTTGATTACGAAGAAGGCATGCTTCTTGAGGAGGAGGTCGAGGAAGAAGTCGAGGAGCATGAACGTGCTGAAGATTTAGTCCAGGCATATTTCAACTCAATGGGCGATATCTCAATCCTTACCAAATATGAAGAAACAGAACTCGCAAAAAAACTTGAAATTGGAAGGGACATAATAAGGAATACTGTCTGCAATCTCCCTCTTTACATAAAGATAAGGGACAGCATCGAGATTGAACCGAGTGAGGAGGAGATTTTAAACGAAGATGAAAAATCCGATGAAGCTCTGTGTCTGTCACTACTGAGACTTGAGGAGCTGATGAGAATTATAGAGAGCGTAGAAAAAAAGATAAGAAAATACGGCGATGTAAAGGGATTGAGGGCGATAGTAAACGAAAAAAAGAAAAAGGGACAGAATGTAAAAAAAATAGAGATTCTTTTAAAGGAGAGTCTGGCTGATTATAAAAAGGTAGAGGCAGAGACTGGCATTAAAGGTGATGAGTTGAAATCAATATGGGAGCGGATATCAAAGGCAAGATTTCTTGTTGAGGAGGCAAAAAATGAACTCATAACAAGAAATTTAAGGCTTGTGGTGAATATCGCAAAAAACTATGTTGGCAGGGGGCTTCCATTGTTGGACCTCATTCAGGAAGGCAATATAGGTCTAATGAAGGCCGTTGATAAGTTTAAATATGAAAAAGGCTTTAAATTCAGCACGTACGCTACATGGTGGATAAGACAGGCAATCACAAGGGCATTGATCGACCAGACAAAGACGATTCGCGTGCCTGTGCATATGATGGAATTTTACAACCGGGTGACCAAATCATCGAGGGAACTTACACAACAGCTCGGAAGAGAACCTACCAATGAGGAAATAGCAGCGAGATTGGCTGTGCCGAGCAGAAAAGTGGGTGAGGTGTTCAGGGCGATTCAGGATCCAATAGCTCTCCAGACACCGATTGGAGATGAAGACACGGAGTTGGAAGATTTTATTGGAGACAAGACGAGCCCCTCGCCTTATTTTGAGGCTGAAAGAATAGAGACGTCCGAACATATTCAAAGGGTTTTAAGAACGCTCACACCAAAGGAAGAGACTGTTATCAGAATGAGATTCGGGGTTGGCGTTGACAGGGATCATACGCTCGAGGAAGTCGGAAGATATCTTTCGATAACAAGGGAACGCGTCCGTCAGATAGAAGCAAAGGCGCTCAGAAAACTTAAACATCCGAGCAGATTAAGGGCGCTTAAAATACTTACGTCCTGAAAGGCGAGCAGAATCAGCTTTTTTTAGACAGATATCCCTCAATCTCTTCCATGAAAGGGAGATGTTGAGGGATATGTTTTTGGTTTGATTTTTTTGTCGAAAGTGAGTTATTTTCGAATATGAGCATCAATCAAATAATCAACAATTTCAAGGGTAAAAGGATATTGGTCATAGGAGACCTTATTCTCGATCGTTATATATTTGGAAAAGTGAGCAGGATTTCTCCTGAGGCGCCTGTTCCGGTCGTGGAAGTTATAAGCGAATCATTCCTTATGGGCGGTGCTGCCAATGTGGCAAATAATATTATAGCGCTCGGAGGAAAGGTATCTGTTGCAGGAGTTGTTGGAAGTGATACTGCTGGCAAGGGTTTAACGGGTTTGATGGAGGAAAAGAACATAAACTCAGAGGGCGTAATTCATGACAGCAGGCATACGACCGTGAAAACCAGGATAATCGCGAACAATCAGCAGGTTGTGAGGTTTGACAGGGAAGATAAAAAAAAGCTGGAAGGCAAAAAACTTAAAGATCTTACTGATTATATTAAAAAAGCAATGTCTGAGCATGATGCTGTGATAATATCTGACTATAAAAAGGGTGTTGTATCCTCCGCACTCGTTAAGGCCGTTGTCAAATATGCTGGTTTTAGAGACACTTTTGTAGCTATTGATCCAAAGATCGGCCATTTTCATCTTTATAAAAAGGTGTCTTTGATTACTCCAAACCTGACCGAGGCTGCCAGCGGCGCTGGCGTAATGATTACGGATGAGAAGAGCCTGCTAAAGGCCGGCAGGGTTCTGATGAGCAGGCTGTCCTGCAAGTCGGTTTTAATAACAAGAGGCGAAGAAGGTATGAGTCTTTTTGAGAAGGAAAAATCCAGGGAAATCAAGGTGACGCACATTCCTACAGTAGCCAAAAAGGTTTTTGATGTAACCGGCGCCGGAGATACTGTGATAGCCACATTCACCATCTCATATGCTGCGGGTGCATCTCTCGCGGATGCCGCTATAATAGCCAATCATGCAGCCGGCCTTGTTGTAGGCGATGTTGGGACCGCGGTAGCTACACCAGAAACATTGCTAAGGTCAATAAACCACTAAGAATACCATATTATGCCCAAAGCAGTAGCATTATATTCAGGCGGACTTGACAGCACCCTCGCTATTATTGTTGCCCTTAGGCAAAACATAGAGGTTACGGCTGTCACGTTTCTTAACCATTTTGGATGTGATATTTCTGATAAATCTTCATGCTCCAAGAACCCTTTTTCAGCTGCTGAAAAATTCGGATTTGAGGTGAAACTCTGCCATCTTGCCGAAAAGTTCCTTGAGATAGTAAAAAATCCAAAATTCGGTCATGGCCGCAACATGAATCCATGCATTGACTGCAGAATACTTATGCTTAAAGAGGCGAAGGAATTAATGTCAATGATTGGCGCTGATTTTATAATAACTGGCGAGGTTTTGGGGCAGCGGCCAATGAGTCAGAGAAGGGATACCTTTCCTAAAATAGATAAAGAGGCTGGACTTAAAGGCAGGGTTTTACGGCCTCTTAGCGCTAAACTCTTAAAGCCCACAATTTATGAACTGGAAGGATTGATAGACAGACAAAGGCTTTACGGCTTGAGCGGGAGGTCAAGAACCCCCCAGATGGAACTCGCGAGGGAGTTCGGATTGACAGAATATCCGGCACCGGCCGGAGGCTGCCTGCTGACCGATCCCCTTTATTCATACAGACTTAAAGAGATGCTCAGTCATAATCCTTCCCCTTCTGTCAGGGACATAAATTTCCTGAGGATCGGCCGTCATTTCAGGATACCTAATGGTTATAAGATTATTGTTGGAAGGGATGAGAGAGAAAACAATATTATACAGACATTGGCAGACGATGATTATCTCTTGTGGGTAGAGGGATGCGGCAGCCCTTTAACCATAATAACCGGCAGCGCGGATGAGGAGTCATTGAAATTGGCCGCCTCCATGTGCGCCAGATATTCTGACGCCAAAAGACAGCCTGATGTTGATGTCTCCATATCAAAAAACGGCGCTGTTTTCAGATTGAATACATCTCCGGCCTCTGAGCATGCTGTAAATGACTACATGATCAAATGGACTCCATCCTAACTGTGAAAGTAGGAGTGGAATGACAGATTTTAGCAACGGACAGGACAATAATAGTTATATTAATGCTAAAATAGATACATATTTTTTTAGGAGGATGCCAAATGTTAAGCATGAAATCTGTTGAGCCAGTAAGGCTCTCCCTTGACGCTAAATTCAACTTCAAGTGCCATAAAGGTATTGAATGTTTTACAAAGTGTTGCAGCAGTATCAATATACTTTTGACCCCGTACGATATTATAAGGATGAAAAAACGGCTCGGGGTGTCTTCGGATGAATTCCTGATTAATTATACATATGTAGACATTGATGAGAAAACATCACACCCGTTCATTTTTTTAAAGATGGATGAAACACCCGAGAAAAAATGCTTTTTTGTTGCTGATGATGGCTGCAAAATTTACTCTGACAGGCCGGCAAACTGTAGGTATTATCCTGTGGGACAGGCGTCTTTGAAGAAAATGGATGAAAAAATGAATGAGGCAGTTGCAGAGGAGTTCTATTTCTTTGTTAAGGAAGATCACTGCCTCGGCTTTAAAGAAAATGATGAATGGACGATAAGACAGTGGAGGGATGACCAGGGCGTTGATATCTATGATGATATGAACAGGGGATGGAAAGAAATACTGTTCAGAAGAAATCTTCCGGGTCAGTCGCTTGATGAAAAAAAACAGAAGGCGTTTTATATGGCCTGCTACGATATTGACAGGTTCAGGAGATTTGTGTTTGAGAGCAAGTTCCTCGACATGTTTGACATCGATGAAAAGACCATTGATAAAATCAGGAATGACGAAATAGAATTGATGAAATTCGGGTTCGCTTATACCAAGTATGTGCTGATGCTGGAGGAAACCCTTAAATTAAAGAAATAGCGCAGGCGGAATTATCCCCCAATGCAGTTATATAGTGGCATGAACAGATAAAAGTCTTTATAATTCGCAATTTATGGAAACAATCAAATGAATCAGCCAGATTTTTTTTATTTGATATGGTTTATTTACGAGTCTCAATAATGTGGCGGTATAAAACCATTTATCTGCCCATGCCACTATAATCTTATGCAGTAAGTGCATTTTTAGGGTTAATCAATATCTGTAAGCGGGTCTTTGATCCCTGCTTCTTTAAAACCCTTTGCCCTGAAAATGCAGCTGTCGCATCTTTTGCACGGTTTTCCATCAGGCATTGGATCATAACAACTCCATGTGAGGGAATAGTCAAGTCCTATTTCTGAACCTTTTCTGATTATCTCTCCCTTTGTCATGTAAAGAAGGGGGGCTTTTATTGTGAACCTTATTTTTCCCTCAACTGATGCCTTTGTCGCAAGGTTAGCCATAGTCTCAAATGCCTTCAGATATTCAGGCCGGCAGTCCGGATATCCGCTGTAGTCAACAGCATTCGCTCCTATGAAAATATCCGGTGCTTCAATCACTTCTGCCCATCCGAGGGCAAAAGAAAGGAAGATTGTGTTGCGCGCTGGAACATAAGTAATAGGGATTGGGGGCTGGGGATTGGTTGGAGACGGCGTCTGAAGGTTGTTGCTAATCCCTGTTTTTGGCACTTCAATCTCTGAGGTTAATGCTGAACCGCCTATTTCCCTCATGTCGAACTTGATTACGAGGTGTTCCTGCGTCTCAAGGGTGTCTGCTACTTTTTTTGCAGAATCGAGTTCGCGCCTGTGCCTTTGGGAATAATCAAAACTTAATGCGTAGAGTTCATAACCCTCTGCCTTTGCGATAGCTGCTGTGGTAGAGGAATCAATACCGCCGCT
>JBBILM010000119.1:0-4918 GCA_037444915.1 Nitrospirota bacterium
CAAGCACAATAAACCTGAAATGGACAGACAAATCAACAGATGAGACAAGCTTTGAGATATGGAGAAAAGCCGGAGCTAACGCATGGGCGCTTTTAACCACAATAAACACTGCTAATGCCACCACTTACAGCGACACAACAGCAGCAGGCAATGCTGGCACAACAACATACTCTTATTATGTAAAGGCTTGCAATGCAGGCGGTTGCTCACCGGCTACAACAGCGGCAGTAGTTCCATATAGACCTACTGCCCTTAAAGCAACCGCTGGAGCAGGAAAGGTTGATCTTGCATGGACAGACAAGAGCAATAATGAAACAGGCTTCCAGATACAGAGGAAGGATGGATCATGCGGATCAACCGGATGGAGCATAATACACACAACAGGCGCAAATGCTATAACATACAGCAACACAGGGCTTACTACTGGAAAGCCATACTCATACAGGGTAAGGTCATTCACAAGGTCAACTGCAGCGCCGTATGCTATGGGATATTCAATGTGGAGCAACTGCGTAAGCGGGACAGTGCAGTAATTGTTCTAACGTATTTTTGACTTGTCATCATGGGCTGCATAACTGCAGCCCATGATCGATATCTAACTATTAATCTTTTTTCCAATACGGGGTTGACAAGTCTTCAAAGGCTGTAATGGCGGCAATAGCCCCTTGCCCTACAGCAGTCGCTATCTGTTTTATGCCGCCTGTTACATCTCCCGCAGCATATACCATTTTGAGGGAAGTTCTCTGTTTGTTATCCGCTTCTATATATCCCTCTTCATCCATTTTCAGTTCGAGCATTTTTGCGGCATCGTTGTTAGGCACATATCCTATTGCTATAAATACCCCTTCGACCTCCAGCAGTTTAACCGAATTGTCGTCTAAGTTCTGCAGCCGCACACCGACAACACGTTTGCTGCCTATTATTTCCTTAACCACTGTATTCCAGTAAACAGTAATGCCTTTTTCTTCAAGGCTCTTCTGAAGCGACATCTCAGCCCTTAATTTATCCCTCCTGTGAACAAGAGAGACATTAGCTCCTATGCTGTGCAGATAAAGAGCGTCTGTAACTGCAGTGTTTCCTCCGCCTATCACAACAACCTTAGCGCCGTCCTTAAAAAAATAGCCATCGCATGTCGCGCAGTAGCTGACGCCTCTGCCGTAAAGACTTCTTTCGCCTGCGGCTTCTAATTTTTTGTGTTCAGCCCCTGTTGTAATAATTAAACCCTTAACCTTATAGGTTCTGATGCTCGTTTTTAAAACAAAGATGTTTTCTGTCCTTTCAATGCTGATTACCTGTTCTCCTTCAAAGATGTGACTATATTGCAATGCCTGCTGATATATAATGTCAACGAGGGTTTTTCCTGCTATTTGAGTAAAACCCGGATAGTTCTCAACAACTGGAGTTACGAGAACCTGTCCTCCAACAGTCGACTTTTCTATAATCACTGATTTTAATCCGCTTCTTCCAGCATAAATTCCTGCTGTGAGTCCTGCTGGGCCGCCCCCGATTATAGCTATGTCAGCTTCAATAAGATCACCCGTTAGAGGAGCAAAAATCTTTTCAACCGAAGACATTTTTAATATTTCTTCAGCAAATATTTCAGGGGGTTTTAGTCCTGTGCCAATCGGCAGACCGTTTATAACAGTGAACGGAACTGTAATTATATGGTATTTATCCATGTAGTCCCTGTTCTCATACATCTCTATTACTTCAGCCTCGATAAGATCAGGCCGCGCAATAGCGGCTGATATCGCATTCAAAGCCTGCTGCGGGCAATACGGGCAGGTAGGAGATACAAATACCTGAATATGACGGCGCTCTTTCAACTCCAGCACCCTTTGAATAGCGCTTTCAGAGAATATAGTGCTATGAGTGGAAACGAGCATAATTGCCATTATTATGGTGCGGCCTTCCTCTCCAATGGGAGAACCTGTGTATTTGATTTTGTATTTGTCAGATGCTATTAGAATGGTAGGCGCACGGGTTATTCCTTTTTGGTTCGCAACATCGCTGCCAATCTTATAGAACTTTGCCTTAATTTTGCCAGTCAGTTTTGCGATTCCTTCCACAAGTTCGGACGTGAAGGCGCTGAACTGATCGTCTTTTTCATCTTTTATAAATACTTCTATCAAGACAGTATCCTGGAGGGCATTAAATGTATCTATGAGAACTTTTTTTGTTTCCTCGGGCAATATGTCGTTGAATTGCGGATTCATATTAAATGTTAATCAGTCCTTTCAAAGGATTTGAAGGTATCTTATGTTTGCTATGTTACACTTCAATTGCATTTTTGGTTAACGAAATTATACCAATAAACATTGATTTATTGTATAATCCTACATGAAAAATAGAGTTGCTTTTTTATATCACGATATATTTCTTAAGCATAATACGCCGTGGGGACATCCAGAGAACAAAGATCGCCTAATCTCTGTCCTGAATGAACTGAAAAATTCCAGTCTATGGGAAAAGCTGATTCATATTGCGCCGCCCAAGGCAGACTACAATAACATTGCCCCTGTGCATACTGAAAGATATATTGACAGGATAAAGAAGTTTAAGGAAGGGCATTTAGATCCAGATACTTATGTTTCAAAGGACAGCGTGGAAGCGGCCTTGCATGCAGCCGGAGCTGTTATAGAGGCAATAGAAAGATGCAAAAGCGGTGAGATAAACAGGGCTTTTTGCGCTGTCAGGCCTCCCGGTCATCACGCAGAGGCTGACAGGGGCATGGGTTTTTGTATTTTCAACAATATTGCCGTGGGCGCCAGATACGCCCAAAAGGTCGGGTATAAAAAGGTTTTTATTATTGACTTTGACGTGCATCACGGAAATGGAACGCAGCATATCTTTGAAGAGGACGATTCAGTTTTTTTCTTCAGCACTCACCAATATCCGCATTATCCTGGAACAGGGTCAGATAATGAAAGAGGGAAGGGCAGGGGTGAGGGTTATACTTACAACGTACCCATGCGTGCCGGCTCTGGAGACAAAGACTATTTCAGCATTTACAGCGGCATTCTTCCGGAAATTATAAAAGGCTTTGGGCCTGATATAATCCTCGTATCAGCAGGGTATGATATTCGAGCAGAAGACCCGCTTGCGAGCATTCGTATTTCCGGCGAAGGAATAAGGGGAATAGTCAGCAGCATCCTTTCAAGCACTGATAAGCCTGTCATATTCACTCTCGAAGGTGGATATGATCTCGACGCCCTTGCCGAATCCGTGAAGATAACGATTGAAGAGATGCTTAGGGATTAAGATATTTATTTATCCTCCTGAAATATTCATCCGTGCATCTTTTCTCGATATCCATAAGCATATCAAATGGTTCATTGAAATCGTTTAATCCTGAAGTAAATACGCCATGACCATAAACAATCGCTCCCTTGCCCTCTTTCATGGCTGGGGGAACAGTATTCATTAAGCCTGTTGAGCCGGTGCCGATTTCGCCGGAGACTACAGGCGCTCCCGATATATATCTTTTTTCTTTGCACGCCTTATGGCACAATTCCCTGCTTAGATAATACCGGCAATCCTTTTTATCGCAAAGCATAGACATAATCACAGAAAACTTCGGGTGACCGTGAAGGATTGCATTATGTCCTGTCTCTTCATGAATTCTCAGGTGGGCGGATAATTCTGATGAAGCCGTTATGCCAACTGAAGATGAGCCATCAAGGGGGACAGCATCTATACAGCATTCCAATTCATCCATAGAACTGCCTGTCTCGCTTATATATATATTATTGTTAAACACGAACGATATGTTTCCGAAATATGAATCAACGAGGCGATGCTCAACAACAGCCCTTCCTGCCTCTGAAAGCATTCTGACGATGTCGTCTCCGCTGCAGGGAACATCCCTCATCAGCCCCGACAACTGTTTATTGCCCGCGGTCGTTTTTAGCAGCCGGACTATTTTATTGAACTCAGAAATATACGCGTCATCAGGCGCTGTCATTTCTTCCTGTTTCTTTTCAAAATATATCAGACTGTCAAAGAAAAACTTTACATATGTGGAAAAACAGGTTGAACTAAAGGAAACAAATGCCTGCTCAGGAGTTAATGTTCCATAGGTGACAATACCTTTATTTTTTACAATAACAGACTTTCTCCGGGATAATGCCCCTGCTATTTGTTCTGGTGAATAATCATCGATTACAGGTATGTCATGAAAGAATGTACGGGTCTCGCAGTCCATTGGAATTATTTTGGACTGGTTACTGCATAAAGAGTCATATCTCAGGATTCCATCAATTATGCTCTTATAAGGCTCGGCAGGCTCAGAAAAGAGAATAGTATTGATGTTCATGAGATCAAAGACCTTTCTCAATTTCAATACATCATCTTTGATAGGTTTATTTGAATAGAATTCTGCATCCAGACAGAGGAATACGGCATTTTCTGTGGCCGCAAGACCCTGTGATTCGAGTTTTCCGAGGTATTTGTTAATCAAGTGTTGCATAACCGTTAGAGTGTGGTTTTTTCAATTTCCTCATAGGCCGCGTCAATCGCTTTCTGTATCTCTATCGTCTTTTGGATTGCAGTAACAATCTTGCAATAGGTCTGTATCTCATTAAGGGATAAAACTCGCTCTTTTCTGTCCTTCAGCCATTTATCGCAAACCTGATAACCGCCTATTTGATAGCTCCAGACTTCATCTGATATGCCTTCAAAGTATTGCTCTTTGTTGATATATATCAACCCCTCACCCCAGCCCTCTCCCGCAAGGGGCGAGGGTGTAATATTTTCCCCTCCCTTGAGGGGAGGGGATGAAGGGGAGGGTGCGTATCTTACCTTCTCAACCCTGTTATTTCCTTCAACCTGAAACCGTGCTATAGGTTTATCAAGCTCCTGCGATTTAAGCAGGTGAAGATTAACGAGTCTGTTTCCGTGTTCGGACATCTTCTTGAAT
>JBBILM010000120.1:0-4716 GCA_037444915.1 Nitrospirota bacterium
TTGAGGGTATTAATGCCTGCTACACAAAAATTCAATTGCACTTTTTGGGTTAAAGGGGTGGATGTTTATAACATTTCTGGCTCTTCAGTGCTATTACCACCTGTATAAGCTTCTTTCCGAGAAAAAGCTATTGAGCAAATATTCACCATAAGACTTGCTGTTACATGCAGCAGAGATTAAAAGACGAGGGACAGGGCTATGGTATAATATTTAAATCCAGTGGCAAAAATGCCATTCCAGACCCAGTGTAGAATTCTGTTCAATCAACAGGATTCCTGTCCAATTCTATTTGCAATGACAGCTCTAAGAGAATGGCGAAATTGCCTGTTTATATAAAGGAGGTGCAGTTTATGCCAGAGATTGTCGGGATAAGATTCAAATCCGGATACAAAATATATGATTTTGAAGTAAATACAGATGACATAAAAGCAGGCGATTTTGTTGTCGTTGAGTCTGATTTCGGATTAAGCATCGGAAGTGTAGTAAAAGGGATTCAATTTATTGAGTTTCCTGAAAGAAAGTTGAAAAAGATATTAAGAATAGCTACTGAAGAAGACATTAAGACAAGCGATGAAAATAAAGTAGTTGAGAAAGAGGCTAAGGTATTTTGTCTCGAAAGAATAATGGCAAGAGGACTCCAGATGAAGCTTATAGATGTCGAGGCAACACTGGATAAAAGAAGAATCATCTTTTATTTTACCGCTGACGGGAGAATTGACTTTAGAGAATTGGTAAAAGACCTTGCATCCCGTTATAAGACAAGAATAGAGATGAGGCAGATAGGGGTGAGAGACGAAGCGAAATATGCCGGCGGCATCGGCATATGCGGCAGGGAATTATGCTGCAAGACTTTTCTGACATGCTTTGAGCCCATCTCGATAAGGATGGCAAAAAAGCAGGAGCTTGTCCTTAATATAGGCAAGCTTTCCGGTCTGTGCGGGCGGCTTATGTGCTGCCTCAGATTTGAGTATGACGGCGAGCTCGATAATATAACAAGTGATTATGAAATCCCGCCCGGCGCAGAAGAAGAAAGCATTGATGTTATAGAGCAAAAATATTATCCACCCAAAGACGCCACAAGAAAATCTGCTGAAGCTGCAGCATCTAAAAAAGAAGTTCCTGATGAGCCAAAGCAAAAGGCAAAACCTGAAGAACAAAGAAAAAGTCACTACAGTTTCAAAAAGAGGAGAAAAGGCAATAAATGAATCCAGAGGCAAATAAATTCTATGTTACAACGCCAATCTATTATGTTAATGACATCCCTCATATCGGACATGCTTATACTACTATTGCGGCTGATATACTTGCGAGGTACAACAGGCTGAAACAAAAACATGTTTTTTTTCTGACCGGCACTGATGAGCATGGACAGAAGGTTGAACAGGCTGCAAGGCAGAGGAATAAAGACCCCAAAGACCATGCAGATTTAATGGCTAAAAATTTTAAAAACCTCTGGAAAAATCTCAATATCAGCAATGACGCCTTCATAAGAACCACTGATGATGAACATAAAAAAATTGTCCGGCATATACTCCAGATGCTTTATGACAAAGGCAAGATAGTAAAGCGCTCATACGAGGGGTTGTATTGTGTTCCCTGCGAGAGATTCTGGACAGACAAGGATCTCTCCGAGGACAAATGCCCTGAATGTCTAAGGCGGGTCGAAAACATCAGGGAGGAGAATTATTTCTTTTTGATGTCTGAATATCAGGAAAGGATAATTGAATACATAGAGAATAATCCCGACTATATTCTTCCTGAAACCCGCAAGAATGAGGTCTTGGGTTTTCTCCGCTCCAATGTTTTAGGCGACTTATGCATATCAAGACCCAAGAGCAGGCTTTCGTGGGGGATTTCACTGCCATTTGATGAGGATTATGTCACCTATGTCTGGTTTGATGCCCTGCTTAATTACTACTCGGCTATATTTTATCTGTCAAATGAGAATGTCTCAATCGAAGCGGGATCAGCCTGGCGGCCTGCATCTCATCATCTGATTGGAAAGGATATACTTACGACACACGCTGTTTACTGGTCGGCAATGCTCATGGCTTTAGACATGCCGCTTCCTGGAAATATTTTTGCTCATGGCTGGTGGACTGTAGAAGGCAAAAAGATGTCAAAGTCTTTCGGCAATGTTGTTGATCCCAATCAGGTGGTAAAACAATATGGCATTGACTCTTTCCGTTATTTTCTTTTCAGGGAGGTTCCATTCGGGCTTGACGGAGATTTCTCGGAAGATGCAATAGTCAGGAGAATCAATACAGATCTTGCTAATGACCTCGGAAACCTTCTAAGCAGGGTTCTCACTATGGCAGAAAAATATCTCAAAGGAATAATTGAGAGACCCGATTCATACGATCATTCCGTGAGGGATTTTCCGAATACATGTATCAAGGCTTATGCCTCTGCAGATGACAACAATCTTTGGGCTAATCTCCGGTTTAATCTCATACTCGAACATATTTGGGACATAATCAGGGCAGCAAATAATCATATAGCCCGGACAGAGCCGTGGAAACTTGTGAAAAACGATCCTGATGAATTGAAAAGGGTTATATTTGAAATATGGAATTCTTTAAGACTGACAGCACTTTTGATATATCCGTTTATGCCTGAGACAGCACAAAAGATGTGGTGCCAACTGGGATTAAAACATCTCCTGAATGAGACAACGAAAAGCTATCTTGATACCTTAACCGGGCATGAAGTCAAAACCCCTGATATATATACATTCGACGGATGGGATCCCGGATACGATATTAAAATATCCAGATCAGAACAGCTCTTTCCAAGAATAGAGACGGCAAAGGCAAAGCCTTTGGAGACAGAGAGCGAAAAGCCTCAGGCAAAAGCGGATACGCCCAAAGAACAAATAACCATTGAAGAATTCGCCAAGGTTGAACTTAAGATAGGTAAAATAATGCATGCCGAAAGGGTAGCAAAATCTGAGAAACTGATTAAGATGAAGGTTGACATCGGAGAAGAAAGGCAGATCGTGGCAGGAATCGGAAAGGCTTACACACCTGAACAACTTATCGGTAAAAGAATAGTTGTTGTTGCAAACCTGAAACCTGCAAAACTGATGGGTGTGGAGTCGCATGGTATGCTGCTTGCGGCTGCTGGTAAAAGCGGAACTCCTGTTATATTAGCCCCGGAGCTTGATGTAGAAGAAGGCACAAGGGTTAAGTAATCAATCAAAATGTCTTCATCAAAGATAAAGAACTGGCCCGAGGGCGAAAGGCCTGCGGAAAGGCTTATAAAGCATGGTCCTGAGAGTCTCTCAGATGCCCAACTGCTCGCAATAATTTTGCGGACAGGAGGAAAAAAGGGTGTTTTAAATTTAGCCTTAGAACTTCTCAACAATTTCAATTGTCTTAGAAATATTGATTCAGCATCCATATCGGATTTATCCGCAATTAAAGGAATCGGGACTGCCAAGACAGCCCAGATTAAAGCAGCCTTCGAACTCGGTAAGAGGCTTATGGGCGAGTCGTCTGAGAGCAGTCCGATTTTTTCATCCAGCCTGAATGTTTATTCCTATTTTGCGCCGCGATTCAAGAGCCTTAAAAAAGAGGTCTTCATTTCCATTTTACTTGATGCAAAAAACAGGATGATAAAGGAAAAGGAATACGACAAGGTTTCAGAAGGAACATTAACCAAGTCTCTTATTCATCCGCGCGAGGCTTTCAGGGAGGCGATAAGAGAGTCTGCCGCATCGGTAATATTTATTCATAATCATCCAAGCGGGGATCCGTCTCCGAGCAATGATGATATCGCCGTTACTGAAAGATTGAAAAAGGCAGGCGAAATAGTAGGCATCGCTGTCATTGATCACATAATCATTGGTGACGGCAAATACATCAGCCTGAAAGAAAAAGGTTTTTTATAACAAACTGCATCTCGCAAGTGATTCGGAGATGCTCGAAAATATAGTTTTGACCCAAATCCTCATGCCGGCAATTCGGCGCAAAGGGGACATGAAAATGTTCCCCCTATTTGTTATTCTATAGCTTGACCGGAGAATCCATACACCGACCCCGAAGCCTGTTCCAGAAGGTCTTAATCGGGGAACTATAACCATATGCCGATGGATTCCTCGATCAAGCATGCCCTCGAAATCCGTGATCGGGGAGCGGGGAATGATATTTTTGGCACAAAAAATGCGTTTTGTTTTAAAATAGCAATCATAGATGCCTGCTAAACGGAATTTCAATTGCACTTTTTTGGTTAAACTTCATAACTATATTATAGAAGGAGGTCATTGTATGGCGGAAAAATTAAATTATGAGGAATTTGTAAAAAAGGCTATCGTCAGCCTGAGAAAAGATGGTTATAAGGGGATACACACTGTGTATTCCGGGTTTAATGATGCATTTAAAAAATATTTTGATGGAGAAGACCCAATAAAAATAACCAACCAATTGGCTCAGGAAGAAAAAATTGCCCTCAGGCCCGTTAAAGGCGGGGTTATGCTTTATCTGCTTGAAGATGCTCCTGCCGGCAGAACTAAGGGCGATGATGTCCTTAAGAAAATGGGGCTTTAATTAGAGTCTGTTTATAAAGTCTCATTGTTATTGAAGGCTGTCATTCCCGCGAAGGCGGGAATCCAATTTTTTCAAGCCTTTCTGGATGCCCGACTAAGGACTTCGGGCATGACGATATATACGACACAAAGGATAGAAAAAACAAAATAGTCGTAGTTCACAAACAGAC
>JBBILM010000121.1:0-4687 GCA_037444915.1 Nitrospirota bacterium
GAACCCTCGACCTGCTGATTACGAATCAGCTGCACTACCACTGTGCTATCCCGGCAAATAAGCGCATAGCTCATGACTTGCGGCAAAAAAGAATAAAAGTTATGAGCTATTAGCTTCTTAGTTTATCAAATTCCTGCTTAAAAAAACTAACAGTAGCCTCATCAAATATGCAGAATTCAATAATTTCAACGGAAGATTCAGGGTTTTGATCTATAAATCTAAGGCTTTCATTTATCAGAATATTTGCACATCTGTCTTTTGGAAATCCGAAAATCCCTGAACTTATTGCCGGCATCGATATACTCTTGAACCCTTTATCATCTGCGATTCCTAAACTGCTGTTTACCGCGCTTTTAAGCTTGCTGTCTTCGTCACCTTCACCCATCCGCGGACCCACTGCGTGTATTACAAATTTCGCGGGCAACTCTCCGGCAGTTGTTATTGCCGCATGGCCGACTTTGACAAAGCCTATTTTATCGCTTTCATCTTGTATTATGCGTCCGCCTTTTTTGACGATCGCTCCTGCAACACCTCCTCCGTGCTGGAGGTGTTCATTTGCGGCATTGACTATTGCATCCACAGCCCTTTCTGTAATGTCGCCTAAAACAAGTCGCAAGGTTTTATTGTTTGTTTTATGCTCAGCAATGACTTTCATGTTTCCCCCGATTATAGCAGATTATTTTAACAGGTGTAGCCGCAAAAAATGTATACTTTACCCTAATTCTGTGCAAGCAGAGAGACTGGCATGCTTCAAAGCCTTTACAATAGGACATGACACCGTATTCATTAAGAGAATGATAGTTTTAACTGAGGATTAATCTTGCGTCGAATACAATGAGAGGTATGAAAATCTTATGAGGTGTCGCAGGTAAAGTCTTTTCAGCATATCAGTCTTGCCGCAACTGATGCTTTATACGCAGTTGTCAGGTAAATTCTTTTTCACTTATGTCTTTAAAAGTTGTAAAATATTCCATGTTAAGGAGCAAAAAAATAGCCTGTTTTGATTGCTTCTCTGGTATCAGCGGAGACATGATTCTTGGCGCGCTCGTGGATGCAGGCGCTGATATCCGAGTTATAGAGAATGAGCTTAAAAAGATTCAGATTAAAGGGTATAGCCTTACCAAAAAAGGGGTTTTAAGGGCAGGGATATCCGCAACCAAGGTAGATGTAATCCTTAAGGAGTCAGTACTCAGAAATCAAAAGTCAGAATCTAAGAAATGGAAAGACATAGAAAAAATCATTAAGACATCCGCACTGTCTGATAAAATAAAACAAAAGGGTCTGCACATATTCAAAAGGCTTTTTCAGGCAGAGGCAGGGGTTCATGGGGAGACCTTTGAGAATGTTCATCTCCATGAACTTGGAGGAGTAGACTGCCTGATTGATGTTTTTGGCTCACTTATAGGGATTGATATGCTCGGAATTGAAGAAATATATACGTCATCCATCAATCTCGGAAGCGGTACTGTAAAGACCGAACACGGAATGCTTCCTGTGCCTGCTCCTGCTACAATTGAACTTTTGAAGGGCTATCCCGTGTATAGTTCGGACATGAAGTTTGAGTTGACAACGCCGACTGGCGCCGCTATTGTATCAGGTCTTAAAGCAAAGAGTATTCCTTTGCCGGAAGTTGTTGTTGACGCAGTAGGCTATGGAGCCGGAAACAGGGACTTTCCGGAATTGCCAAACGCTTTGAGAATACTCATAGGTTCTGTCACAGGCGGTGCCGGCTCTGATGAACTGGTTACTGTTATTGAAACAAATATTGATGACATGAATCCACAGTTTTATGAGCATATATCTGAAAGACTATTTGATGCAGGCGCCTTAGATGTATTTCTTGAAAACATTATTATGAAAAAAGGCCGGCCTGCGCTAAAGTTGAGTATTGTTGGAAGAAATCAGGATGTTGAAAAGTTATCAGAAATTTTATTTGAGGAGACCACTACGATAGGCGCAAGATATTACGATGTGCGGAGAAAGATACTATCAAGGGAGATAAAGAGGGTAAAAACAAAATACGGCTATGTGAGGGTGAAGGTATCGTCCCTTAAAGGCCGGGTAGTCAATATGTTTCCGGAGTACGAGGATGTAAGGGAAATATCTCTAAAGACAGGATTGCCAATAAAAAAAATAACTGAGGAAATAATTAGGCTTTATTGAGTTGCTTGTGTTTATTGTGTTAATTTAATGAAAAGAAGGCGTGTTTCAGGCGGCCTTGCGGCGATGAATTTACATTAAATCCATGAGACTTCATATTAATCTTATAGCAATTGCAGTTATATTGCTTCTGCTGTCAACTTATAACTCATCTGCCCTGACAATTGATGAAGCAATATCACTCGCAAAAGAAAACCTGCCTTCTTATAAGGCGTCATTAATCAGGGCAAGGTCAACAGAAGAGTTATATAAGGCTTCTCTATCTCCTTACCTGCCGACACTTGACGCTTCTGCAGCTTATATAAGGCATAATGCGACTGAGGACAATTATACATCAAAGGACTATAATGTCACGCTTTCATATAACTTGTTTGACGGCGGCAGGAGAAAGGCAAGTAGAAGCATCGCGCTTCTTAATCTTGGCATTGATGAAGAAGACATAAGGCGAAATTTGCTCGATCTGGAATTTGGGGTTAAGGGCGCATTTTATACAGCGGTTGCGCGAAGGGATATACTTCAGCAAAGAGAGATACAATTGCAGGATGCTCAAAAAGATTTTGAGGTTGCCGAAGGCAGATACAAATTTGGCGTAGCAAAATTTTCCGATGTCCTTCAGGCATCGGTGAGGCTCGAGCAGGCAAGCTTTAATTTGATTGAATCAGAAGGGGAGTTCAAAAAGGCATTATCAGAGCTTAGTTCTTTAATGGGCGTTTCTCTGGACAGCGCGCATGAGCTTAAGGGATCGCTCGATTTTGATTTCATAATGCCGGACAGGAAACGATTATCCGATGATGTATTGCAGAGACCCGAAATTAATCAGTCCAAAAAATTATTGAGGATATCTGAAGACAATAAATCCCTTGCAGTAAGCAGCTTTTATCCTAATCTGTTCATAAGTGCGGGTTATTCAAGAACAGAAGGAGGCTTCAGGGCTTTTTCATCTGAAGACAGAACAGCTGGTATAACAGCGGTATGGAACCTGTTCGAATTAGGCAAATTTTTCAGACACAGGTCAGCGGAGTTGGAGACAGGTGTTTCCCAGCAGAGATTAAGCGAGTTGAAAAGGCAATTGCTGCTCGATTTGCATAATACCTTGGAGGATTATTTAACCGCTTTCAGTAAATTAAGGGTTGCCGAGCAGCAGCTCAAACAGTCAGAACATAATTATTTACAGGCATTTGAGGAGTATAAGGTTGGAAAGGGTGATATATTGTCTCTTGTTCAGGCCGAAAGCCTCTTGGCAAATGCAAGGGAACAATTGGTTAATTCAAAGTTGAGTCTTATTTTGACGAGATCGAGGCTCGAGAGAGTCGCCGGAGTTGAAAAACTGTAGTTACTCCTTGACGAGATTAATGTGAGATGTGATCTCATTTCCGGTTCTTCTCTTTGAATGCAGGCGGAGGAAAATTGATAAAAAAGGTTTTGTTAATAGCAGCGGTTGTGGTTCTGGCAGCAGGGGGCTTTTTTGCGTATAAAAAGTTTTTTACTAAGCCTCAAACCAAGGTCTTGGAAACGGCAAAAGTGGAAAAAGGCACCATTTTAGGAGTGCTTGTAGAGACTGGCATTATAAAGCCCCAGGTTGGAGCCATGGTTAAGATAGGTACGAGGGCTACTGGAAGCATTGTTAAAATGAATGTCAAAGTGGGCGACAGGGTAAAAAAAGGACAGCTTATAGCGCTTATTGATGACAGGGAAATCCAGCAGTCTATCATGCAGCAAAAGGCCCTGCTTTCTGCTTCGCAGAACACTTTAACACAGGTTGAACTCACCTATCCTGAAAGGATAAAAGAGGCAAAGGCCAACTTTGATTACGCATCGGTAAATTACCAGAGGGAAAAAGAATTATTAAAGCATGAATATACAACAAAGGATAATGTTGATAAGGCAAAAAGCCAGTTTGAGGCGGCTGAGGCCAACCTGAAAAGGCTTCAACATGAGTATAAAACCCAATACAGGATATCACAGGAAAATGTTGAATCTAATGCTGCTCAACTGGGATTGCAGCAGACAAGGCTGTCATATACCAAAATTTACGCTCCAATGGACGGAATAGTGTCTGATGTTACCGCGCAGGAAGGTGAAACTATAGTAGCCGGGCTTCAGGTTGCGAATCTTGTGACTGTTCTTAATCCTTCAATGCTTGAGATGTGGATATATGTTGATGAAACAGACATAGGAAGGGTAAAAACCGGCCAGAGAGTAGAATATTACGTTGATACTTTTCCTGATAAGGTTTTTACAGGAACTCTGTCAAAGGTATATCCCCAACCCGTGGTAAAAGACAATATAGTATATTATTTGGCCATTGTGAAGGTTACTGACGAGGATGCGTTATCTTTAAGACCGGAGATGACGACTCACGTGAAGATAGTTTTTTCTGAAAAACACGATGTCCTTACTGCGCCGAATTCAGCTATTAAGTTTGAAAAGGGCAAACAGGTTGCCTATAAAGTGGTCGAGCCGGGTAAGGTTGAAAAGGTAGAGTTGAAGATCGGCATCAGGGGCGAAGAAAAAACAGAGATAATAT
>JBBILM010000122.1:0-4584 GCA_037444915.1 Nitrospirota bacterium
TCGGACTTTTGAATAAAAGAAATCAGAATGCCCTCACCCTTTCAAGCGGAGAGACCCAGAGGATGGGCATTGCGCGGGCTTTGGTAATAGAGCCGGAGATACTTTTTCTGGATGAGCCGTCCGCGTCGATTGACAGAAAAAACAAAGATATGCTCGAAGATATAATATTGACCCTTAAAAAAAATGAATCCTCCATTATTATCATGACAACCCATGACCGCTCGCAGGCAGAGAGGCTCGCAGACCATATGCTGATAATGGAAAGCGGCAGGATAATGGCTGGCCATAAAGAGATATGAGAACTGTCTGCTCCACCATTGGAGACTGAGTAAAACCTCTCGTATTAGGTTGAAAAAATTATTTTTTCCAGTCCTTTTCTTCTCTAAGGTATACGGTTCTGTGAGGGTAAGGTATTTCAATGCCTTCTTCCTTGAATCTGTTAAATATCCTCTTCCTAAGCTCATGTTGAACCGCGTACTGGTCTGTAATTTCCCTTACATTAAAAACCACAGTAAAATCGAGCGAGCTTTCGCCAAACCCCGGTGAAAACCGCACAGACGGCTCAGGCTCCTGAAGCAATCCCTCTGTAGTCATGGCAGCCTTTCTGACTTCTTCAAGGAGTATTTTTTCGATAATCTCAGGATCTGAAAAATAGCTTACACTGACAGGCATTTGTATGACTATGCGTTTTTCGGGCAAAAAATAGTTTACGGCAATGCTTTGAGCCAGCCTGTTGTTCGGGATTACCACTATGTTGTTGGACAACATCCTTATTCGCGTGGTTCGCCACGTAATGTCTTCCACAAAACCTTCCTGCCCGGTCTCAATTTTTATATAATCTCCAACCCTGATTGATTTTTCAACAAGCATATGAACGCCGGCGAACAGGTTTGAGAGGGTATCTTTCAGCGCCAGCGCTACTGCAAGACCGCCCACGCCGAGCGCGGTCAGAAGAGGTGTTATGGATACTCCTATGACGGTAAGGATAATCATAAAACCCGTAACAATGACCAGCCCTTTGAACAGGCCGTAAACAAGTCCGGTTGTTGGAATGGGGAGGTTAGACTCCTGTATATAATTTTTGAATATCCTGCTTGTAATATTCGCTGCTGCAAATGTAATCGCAAAGATCACGATTACCTGTATTGCCTTGTTTATATAAAACAGATGTTTTTCATCAATATCAGATATGGCGATGCCAGCGTAAAGACTGATGGCGATGCTTAAATAGATGTAAGGTGTTTTAAATGATTCGATTATCAAGTCGTCTATCTTTGTTTCTGTTTTTTTAGACCATTTGTGCAGGAGCCTAAAGGCGATATTTCTGATAAGCACTAAAATAAGGGCGAACGCAAGCGCTGCGATAGCCGGAATCAATATATTTTTCAGTTCAGCTTCCATTATAGTTCTCACATTATATAATTATTAACCCAAAAAATGCAGTTATATAGTGGTATCCGAAAAATAGACATAGAAAGCGCTGACTCCATAAATTCCCCCTCCCCTTGCGGGAGGGGGTGAGGGGGAGGGGTAACCTTTTCGGTTAATATTCACCCTCACCCTAACCCTCTCCCATCAAGGGAGAGGGAACTTCCGGATACTTCTATCTCTATTTTTCGGTGGTATGAACAGATAAACCTAAAAACAGCAGTTGGACAGGGCTGAATTGAGCGGCATCGCCCTCTTTTCGTTGCCGTACTTAGAGAAATGGAGCGTTAAGCAGCCGTGAGTGTCCGAACCCAAAGGGTGAGTTTCACGGCTGTAGTGAAATGAGCTTAGAACGGCAGAAAAAGGGCGTTTAGAGCGAAAGACAGTTCTGTCAACTGCCGAATATAGGTGGATATTTTTATCAGGCGGCTATTTTTGTCCTTTTTAATATTCCACCGCGGACATCGATCACCACATCTTCCATTGGAACGCCTTTTCCTGCGAGTTCCATTCCTTTTCTGACAATCACGGGCAGTTTTGAACAGCAAGGAACTTCCATGCTCAGGACAGTTACGCTTTTAATATCAGCCTCCTTAAATATAGCAGCGAACTTCTGAACATAGTCTTCAGCATCATCAAATTTGGGACATCCTATCATCAGTATTCTTCCCTGCAAAAAATCCTTATGAAAGTCAGGATACGCGGCAGGAGTACAATCAGCAGCAACAAGCAGATGGGCGCCCTTTAAAAACATAGCCGAAGCTGGTATAAGCCTTATCTGTATCGGCCACTGTGAGAGTGCTGACCTGCCCGATGAACAGGACGCACCGGATTGAAGCGCTGATTGCCCGGTTGCTGCGCCAAGCGGTTTAAGCATTTTTATGTGGCTTGACGGGCATCCGCAGGCAATGGTATCAAGGCCTTTTTCAGCCTGTTCCTTTTCTTTTAAGTATTTTTTCACCTCTTCTTCGTTGAACTCTTCTGCTTCGCGGTCTATGAGTCTGATAGCGTCTTGCGGGCATTCTCCGAGACAAGCGCCGAGTCCATCGCAATAAACATCGCTCACCAGTTTTGCCTTGCCATCCACGATACTCAGCGCGCCTTCAGCGCACGCAGGCACGCACTGACCGCATCCATTGCATTTTCCCTCGTCTATTTCGATTATTTTCCTTACTGTTTTCATTTTATCTCCTGTATCTTGCAAACCCTTCAGTTCTCCCGTATGTTTCCCTCTCCCGCGAGGGGAGAGGGAAAGAGCGAGGCGAGGGGCTGTCCGTTATTATTATCCAAGTATTGCCTTCAGGTCTTCATCCGGGGTCGTAACAGGCCTGATGCCGAAGTTCTTCACCAGCACATCAAGCACATTGGGTGTTATAAATGCCGGCAGTGAAGGCCCGAGCCTTATATCTTTGATGCCAAGATATAGAAGCGTCAGCAAAATAGCCACTGCCTTTTGTTCATACCATGAGAGCACCAATGAAAGCGGCAGTTCATTTACCCCTACATTAAAGGCCTTTGACAGGGCAACAGCAATCTGTATTGCCGAGTATGCATCATTGCACTGTCCAACATCGAGAAGTCGCGGGATTCCGCCGATGTCTCCCAAGTCCTTGTCGAAAAACCTGAACTTGCCGCAAGCGAGCGTCAGCAGCACACAGTCTTTTGGCGCCTTTTCCACGAATTCAGTGTAATAGCTCCTGCCGGGTTTTGCTCCGTCGCATCCCCCAACCAGGAAAAAGTGGCGGATGTTCTTGTTTTTTACTGCCTCTATGACAGCGCCAGCGACTCCCAATACCGCGTTTCTCGCAAAGCCGGTCATAACGCTTTTGGATTCTACATCTTCCTGAAAACCGGGCATTGAAATGGCCTTTTCTATAACCGGCGTAAAATCGTCATCCGAGATATGCACGAGTCCGGGAAATCCTACAACGCCTTTTGTGAAAACTCTGTCCTTATAAGAATCAAGCGGCTTCATAAGGCAATTGGTAGTCATCAAAATAGCGCCCGGAAAGTTCTGGAACTCCCTGTGCTGATTTTGCCATGCTGTGCCGTAATGCCCGTAGAAATGGGAATGCTTCTTCAGCCCTGGATAGCCATGGCTTGGGAGCATCTCTCCGTGAGTATATACATATATTCCCTTGCCCTCGGTCTGCTTTAAGAGCTCTTCCATATCCTTGAGATCATGACCGGAAACCAGGATAGCCTTTCCTTTTTTTGCTCCCAGAGGGACCTTTGTGGGAACAGGATGCCCATACGCCCCTGTGTTAGCCGCATCAAGCAGTTCCATTGTCCTGAGATTTATTTCACCGCACTTAAGAACAAGACCGAGCCAGTCATTAAGCGAAAGGTCTTTTCTTGTCATGGATGCAAGGGCTTCGTGAATAAATGAATATACGGAGTCATCCTCCTGCCCCAATATTTGTGCATGGTCTGCGTACGCTGCTACCCCTTTTATGCCGAACAGCAGGGTGTCCTGCAGGGATTGAATGTCAGGGTCAATTTCAGGGTCAGGCACCTTTTCCATTAACTCCCTGCCCTGTTTTATGAGGTCTTCTAAAGCTGGAGCCGGCCTGAAAGAGGCGCACTTTTCCTGAAAATCTGCCTTGCCTCCGGCATTTTTGACTTTATCTTTAAGCTGCTCTCTGAGGTCAACGCAGCGATTTATAAATGCCGCGAATCTGTCAGGATCAAAATCTACGTTGGTGAGAGTTGAAAAAAGGGCTTTTATTGTAAAAACATTTACTTCCCTGTCAGTTACGCCTTTTTTTCTTCCTTCAACTGCATACAAGGATAGGCCTTTTAGACAATTAATAAGAAGATCCTGCAATGCTGCTACCTTCGGGTCTTTTCCGCAAACTCCCATTAAAGTACAGCCTTTGCCTTTAGCTGTCTGCTCGCACTGATAACAAAACATATTCATTTCCTGCATGTCTGCCTCCTTTTTTTAAATCTTTAATTCAATTATAGGGCAAGCAGTCTGAAATGTATATGATTTATATCATAATTGAAAAAGCCTCTTTATATCCTCGGCGCTGACGCCGACCTGTACTTTCACGAGCCCTATCTTTTCGGGCAAAACAAACTTCATTTCACCGGATTCAACCTTTTTGTCCAGCTTCATATGCGAAACTAATTTATCGGTATTCAAGTCATTCG
>JBBILM010000123.1:0-4538 GCA_037444915.1 Nitrospirota bacterium
TTCGAACCCCCGACCTGATGATTACAAATCAACTGCTCTACCAACTGAGCTACGGTGGCATTAATTTTATTAACTTATTAATATAAGGAAGTTATTATAAACTTGTCAAATCCAAAATTTCAACCAATAAATATCCTGAATTATTTTTCCATTCTCTGGCGCATGGCTTCATAAGACAATATGCCTGCAGCCACAGAAACATTCAAGGAATTAACACTTCCCTTCATTGGCAGACTTATCAAATAATCACACATATCCCTTACCGTTCTCCTCAGTCCCTGCCCTTCCGAGCCAATTACAAAAGCAATAGGCACCTTCATATCGACATCCCAAATCGTCAGCTCAGAATCAGCCTCAGCCCCCACTATTGTAATATCCGCATTTTTCATTTTGTCTATAGCGTGTTTTATATTTACTGCTTCTACCAGATTTACATATTCGAGCGCGCCTGCCGAGGCCTTTGAAACAATCGGAGTGAGCCCGGCAGACCTTTGAGATTGAAAAACAACTCCGTTCACACCTGCTGCATCTGCGACCCTGAGTATTGCTCCAAAGTTCCTCGGATCTTCCACGCCGTCAAGAACCATAAAAAAAGGGCGGGCTTCTTTATTTTCTGATTCCATAATAAGTTCATCTATGGTAAAAAGTCTCTTTTTTTCAACAACAGCCGCGATTCCCTGATGGCCTTTTTGAAATCTGGAGTCAAAAAAATCCTTCTCCGCAAATTCAAGCCGGATGCCTGCTGCCTTAGCCATATCAACAATTCTCCGGATTTGCTCATGCCTCTGCATGGAAATATAAACAGCCCTTATCTTTCTGCCTGATTTGATGGCCTCTAAAACAGGGTTAATTCCATAAATCCATCTTTCGCTTTTTTCCCTATGCTTCATATGCTCCAACGTACTTATTTCACTCCGCTAAAACCCGAAAATACCCCTGAGTTTTTTTATCGGGCTACTGTCCTTTCCGGATTCTTCATCAGCTATATCTTTGCTTTTGGCCTTTGGCCGGCTTTCCACTATCGGCTCATCTTCCTCAATAAATTCAGGCTTATCCGAACTGTGTCCTCTTTCCATTTCCTCAAGCATAATCATGCTGGTAGACTTAAGCCTTACTTTTACCGACCATACCGGATTCCACTTCTCTCTTTCTTTTGGGTCATTCGGCATAGGCGGTTGAGTTAAATTCAGTTCACTGCCATATGCGATAAACTGTACGCCGGCAAACCCTGCGTCTTTAAAAACTCCAGCCGGTATCTCACAGCTTGTTACTTCCGGAGCCATTACCACTTTCTCTTTTATAAACCTTTTCACATCGTCATTGGATAGATAGTCCATAAGACCCCACCCCGTATCATACACCTCGCTTGATGTCCAGAGAATCATCTCGCCTGTCTTTTCGTTATTTGACATCGCTGATGCAAAATACCCTATGGCAGTCGGTATTGATTTCCACGAAAACTTATACCCTTTCAGACTGTCTCCCTTAACAGAGGCAACCTCAACAGGCGCCATGAAATCATGCCTGTCGCCGAGCTTAAATTTAATGGTATCAGGCAGATAATTACCGTGTATTATATGTTCACCTATAAGCGAACTGTCTTTTTTTACATCCATCCTCTTTTTTTCATTGGGCCACTCAGAATAAATCCATCCGGAACGGGGTGTCGGCGGATATTGGCGCGATGGAGCGCGGCCTGACATAGCCTTCGAAAACTCCTCAATGGTCATTTTATCCGTATCTATAATCCGAGGCTGCCCCTGACGGACTTTGTCACTGCATCCCCAGTAAATCCTCAGTCTGAATCTGGGCTTTTCATATTCATTTTCATCACCTTCCACCTCGGTCACCCGTTCTTTAGGCGGTATTAAAAGAGGGAGGGTATCGCCCATTTTCATGACCGGCGGAATATCATGCGTTGCGTTTGGGTCTGAAGAGGCTTTATGAGGCGAATTAAGCTGCAGATAAAGGGTGCGCTTTGGGCCTCCTATGCCTCCGAACATGCCTCCAAGCCCACGCATATCACCCATTTCACCCATCCCTGGCATGCTCATATTATTTGTTTCAATGCTCATCCAATACCTTGGATAAGGTTTTTTCGCCTTTTCAGCGGAAAAAGCCGGAATTGCATAACACAATGAAATCAATATAATAATTGCACAGAATCTCCTCTGGATACTCATATCTCCTCCTGAATTACGCTTAAAATTATAAGATAATTATACATTATTTATTATGTACCAGTACGCCGTTGGCAAAATAATTGCCGAGCGATGTTTTCAGGTTATAAACCTGACTCACGCTTTCAGGCGCTTTGTTTATGGATATAATTTTTACCCTTTTTGTTCTTTTACCGTTAAGTAACGATGCCTTCATCCCTGCGCTCAATGTATCCGCATTCAAAAACCCTTTTCTGCTTATAAACACAGGATGATTAGGGGTTGCAGATATCGAGCCTTTCTGGAAGTCCGTAATTGATTGATGATAGCGGATTTCCAGAAAGGCTCTAAATACAGCACTTATGAGCATTTTCACGTAGCATCATTTTTTTACATTGAAGCTGCCGGTAACAATTTTCTTTATCTCACCACTGGTTATCGTAGTTATGAGATGATATTGCCCCGGCCTCAGGTCCTTAGGAAGAATGATTTGCACATCAGATAAATAAATTCCCTGTTCCTTTTCTGATTCAATTTTTAAAAGCTCAAGCGGTTCATTGCCTATTAAAATAACTATAGTCTCTACAACAAAAAACCGATCTTCTTTGTTATCAGAAAGAATCCCGAATTGCAGTTGCTGTCTTATAGTGTCGCCATGTCTTACATCAGAAGGGGTAATTACAGGAAATTCTGCAGTAATATTTTCTTCGATACCCTTATATCCATATCTTTGAATAGCAGCTTCTCTTGGACCAATCAGCCTTTCATGTTGCCTTCCATCTGTTGATTCGTCTTGAGCGATTTTCTTTAAAGGAACACATCCCGCGATTATCAGACTTAAGAAAATAACAGCAAAAAAAATATTTATTGTTATCGCCATTTATGAATTATTATAGAGTGTCCCCGCAGGGAGTCTAATGCAAGGAGTCATGTTTTACATTCACTCGCTTGACCTGTATTGAGCCAAAGGGATTACGCCTGCTATCCATATTAATGCTCAACTACAAAAATTAAGTCTTTAATTCTCTTAACATCCTTAAAAATCTTGGCAATCTCAAGCACCTTATTTTTCTCTTCCAAGCTTTTAACCGCGCCTTTTAATGTGGCCTGCAGCGCGGAATTTACTTCAACAGTTATGCCATCTATTCCAGTGTTTTTCAATGCCCGACCAATCTGATTTTCGAGTTGTGATGAGCTTATCTTAGAAGATTGAGTCATAAGATTTGCATCGTCTTTTACCCCTGTCAAATCTTCGTATAGATTTAAAATAGTTAAGGTCTTCTGCCTTTCATTTTTTGTACTAAAAGAGCCTGTTATTATTGCTGTCAAATCCGTGTTAATCTCTATATAAATGCTATTAACGCCATTTTTTCTTAATGCCCGATTTATTTCCACCTCAAGTTTCGCGGTCTCAACACGGGCTTTCCTATCTTCATGAGAAGCAAGCGAAAAATCTTTATTTTCCGGAGATTCGCTATTATTAGCATTTAATTGCTTGTCAGCGCACCTCTCAGAACTATCAGTAGTTGTTTTATAAATACTCTCACCCGACTGGCCTGAAAAATATAGTAAAATCACGCTGAACAAAATGAGTACAAATATCGATGCAACTACAGTTCCTACTGTCCTGTAATTCTTAGCCCTTTGAGTTACGTTTTGCTCAGCTTCTTTTTGATCCACGATATTTAACTCAGGTTCAACAGATTCTTTGTGATTATTAAGGGAATCTTTAAGAGGTGTTCCGTCATATCTGCAGACTTGAGCAGTTATTGTGTGTGAGGCTCCACATTGAGGGCATATAAGCATTTCCTTCTGTCTTTCCATCCTTGTAAGTTTTTCTGTCGATAAATCATGATCCAACAACTGAGATCCGCATCTTGGACAAAATTCAGAAAAATCAGAAATAAAGATTTTACAAGCCTGACAAATCATAATATTAGGTTTACAAGGTATATATGTTGACTTTATCACAAATATTGATTTGTCTTCAACTAAATGGCATGTAGTATTTCCGGCGGAGACGGTTTGAAGATTTTTATTCGAATCACGACAATGGTAAATTACAAAAAAAGAAAAGAGGTGATATTCATTAATAAACAGTTACAGCAAGCCGATTATGTAAAACCCTTTGAATCTCCTTCCGCACTCACTCAAACAGTGTTATCCCCATAAGGCAGGCCAGCGTCCAGTAAATGTTCGAAATCAGAAAACTTCCCATGAAAATTGCCCAGTCGCGGCTCACAATTGTTCTACCAATTGCTTAAATACACAAGTCTGTCTCTCATATCTTCTGCTGATAAAACGGATGAAAGCCGCAAAATATTTTTGACTCTTCCGCAGAATCAGTGGGTAAAGAAATAGGCAAGTTTGACTTTGGAG
>JBBILM010000124.1:0-4533 GCA_037444915.1 Nitrospirota bacterium
ATACTTTTGCGCCTCATCAATGTAATTCCTTTCGAGCCTGTCCATTCCGCCTATAAGAGCTACACACATAAAACCTCCTCATGTAGTGATAATCATTATCATTTTGCGATTAATAAAAATGGGCAGGGAAATGCCACTGCCCATAGCGGCCTAATATTTGACCTTAATACCGTTTAACTCTTCCTTCGTAATTTCAGGCCACCTCTTCAGCACCCAATTGCCTACCCAGCTCTTGAATACAGCGAGGTTTCTCTGCCTCTCCTCGTCACTGGAGCCAAGATACTGGTACATATTTCCGGGCTTGCCATCACTTCTGTTCTTTCCGTCATCAAGCCTCCTCATTAAACTGCCTGTATCAGCCCACGCAGTGTAAAAAACCAAATGACTGTAACTATCCATTCTCATACCCTGTCCTTTTTTAAGCCATTTTTCCTTATCAGCCTTAAACGCATCATACTCAGGCGCTGCATCAGGTCCGTGGCAGGAGAGGCATTTTTCATCGAACATCTGCTTGATGTGCCCGGTATACGTTATTTCTTGAGCATTTAAAACAGTTGAAAACGTTGCAATTAAAACTGATACGGCCAAGATAAATATTTTTTTCATGTTCATATTTTCTCCTTTATTTATTATTTGAATCTCAGTTTACACAACTCAATACCGTGTTAAATGTCACATATCAGACATCCTTTTGATATTTGTATTGATTGGCGTTATCATTAAGCAGGTAAAATTTTTTTACCTACACTTCTTGCATAGTCCGTATATTTCGAGCCTGTGTCTCTGTGGAACAAAGTCGTTCCGTTCAGCAAGCTTCTCCTGAAGCAGTTCTATCTGCTCATCATTGACTTCCGTAAACCTGCCGCATTTCAGACATATCAAATGATCGTGATGCTTATGGCCAAGGATTTGTTCGTAACGGGCCTTTTGATTGCCAATCTTAATCTCCTCGGCAAGTCCGCTCTCGCAGAATAATTTCATATTCCTGTGCACGGTTGCATAGCCTATCTCTGGATGTTTCTTATTTATAAAGTTGTACAGATCATCTACAGTTATATGCCTTTCGGCTGACAGGAAGCTGTTCAGGATTTCCTCTCTCTGCTTTGTATTGCGCAACCCCTTGCTCTGTATATAAGTCCGGAAGGTATCCCTTGCCTTATCCGCGCTGTTTTTCATTGTCTCCTGCTTCAAAATTATCCACCTTCAATTTAATAATGATTATTATTATTAATTAAAACAGAAATTAACTAATTTGTCAAGCTTTTTTTTATTTTCCGAAAATAGATACTGGAAGGACTGTCTTTAGACTCTATGATTTTACAACGCTTTCAGGGTCTATCTGCAATTTTCCGATTATTTCATGTATTTAAGAAGAATATCCCAAGCAACAGGATTAACTATCTTTTTTTGAGATCCACTATGTATTCCAACGCCTGTGTAATCTGAATAATATACCCAGAAGCTCCAGTGAAGTCTTTCTTCTGTCATAATGTCCAGAAGATCCCTTAAATAATTGGCTGCGCTTTCTCCTGAGGGATTGGCATGTTTGGTGAATTCTCCGACATAAATCGGCACATTATGGCGTTCCCTGAATAAAAGCGCGTATTTGATCCTTTGCTCAAGAGATGTTTTATCAATTGATGATATTATCTTTTCCTTGTGCCATGCAAGGGATAGCGATACATCTCCCCTTGCGTCCCCGCGGTACCATGCGGTCAGGATATATTGGCCGCTCTTTACCGTGATCGGACTGCTCCTGATATGCGATGAAAAAACGCAATTCGATAATAAAACAGACTTATTGCCGGTTCTTGCAAATTCGTCTGATACTCTAATGCAGGAGCCGCTTGAATTCCAGTTTAATCCAGGATAATCAATTTCAAAAGAGCCATTGGAAACAAGCGGCGCAGGCAGTTCAACAGCATGCCCGTCTATTGATAAATGTACATCGTCAATGAAAAGTTTACCCTCGTGCCCTCCAGCCTTAATCTTAACTGAGAAAAGCTCTGCTCCGTCAGGAGGCGAAGCCTTTAATTCCGCCATTTGCCACCCCTGCCCTCCTGTCACGAGGGGGATTTCAGTTTCACTTATCATTTGCCCTGCTGTGAGCATTTTACCAGGATATGATGTTACAGGCCTCTCAGATGTTGTTACATAAAAAGTGAATTGAGGAGGATAAAAAAAGTGGATACTGTAAACCGTGTTCTTATCTTCTATCAGTATGAGCTCTTTCTTTCCATCAGGCAAAATCGCCTCTTCGACTATCAGAATATGATTACTGTCAATGTCTCTGATCTTCTTGGCCGCCCTATTCATAATATTCCTGTACAGCTCGATGTCTGGCGGCGCGCCTTCGTTCATTATGTCATATCCTGCTACTATCGTTCTGTCCCGATATCTTCCTGCTAAATAAGTCCATAGCGCGTAGAATCTCTCGTGATATTCCTGTCTGTGCCAGAAATCCGCGCTGTCAGTACGGTTAACCACAAAATCATGCGTATTTTGAATCCCGGGAACAAGGTGCAGATCAAGTATCACATATACACCGTGTTTTTGGCACCAGTCAATCACCCTGTCAAGAAGGCTTATATTTTTAACGTTATACGAAAAAGGTGACTGCTCCAAATCACGGTAGTTCAATGCGAGGCGTATTGAATTAGCTCCGGAGTCAGCTATCTTTATTATGTCATCTTCACCAAGGACTGTCATGAAGTCTTTAAATTCAACATTAAAGCCCTTAAGGTGAACCGGCTGGCCAGTTCCATCAACTATCTGATTTCCGCTCACTTTAAGAAAGCCAGGGGCATTGCAGGCTGTCAATAAGGCAATCGCGAAATAAACAGATATTTTTTTTAAGAAACTTCGCATAAGGCACACTATTATTAATTATATTATACTTTTACGATTTTCTGCACCCAATTTGACTCTCAATTCTATTAGTGACACCCTTTGGGCGTATTTTAGTTGTCGAAAATGATTATTTTATGGTAAATATAAGTAATTTTTTTCAAAAGGTGTGGGTAGTCGAATTCATTGTGTCACAATAGAAAAAATAGTAGAAAAAATAGGAAAAAATAGGGACACATCCCATATTTAGAAAAAATAGGGACACATCCCATATTTATTTGTTTGCCTTTTTAGGTCTACCCGGTTTCTGCAATATGAATCGTTTATCAAGCCTCTTTTCCATCTTCTTTATAAACCCTTCGCTCCCAAATGGTCTTCCAGTTCTCGTAGTATATCTCAATCTTTGCATCTCTTCTTCTGTAATGCTCTCTCTTATAAATGCTATATAGTCTTTCCTCTGATGAATATCGTTAAAAAGCTCTTCGCCCAATATATCATCTCTTTTTCCTTCGATGTGCGCTTTTGCGCTTGAATAAGGATATTCCTCTTCTTTTTTCACTATCTTTGCCCGCTTTGGATTTTGCTCTATATACCTTGCCGCAGCCCATAAGTACTGTTCTTTGTCAACTATGCAGGAATGGTATCTGCTTTCCCATAATCTTCCGGTTTTTTCATATTTCCGATTGATATGCTGGGTGTAGCAGAGTGTTATGCCTTGCATCATTTTATAAAGAGATTCTTCCTGCTTAGGTCTTGCGAGTAAATGCACATGGTTATTCATAAGGCAATATGCAAGGATAGGGCATTGCCATTTGTCAGAATATTTTTTGAGCAACTCCAGATATTTTTGTCTGTCCTCTTTTTCAAAAAAGACCTTCTCTTTATTATTCCCCCTCTGGATTATATGATGAGGGAATCCGGCTGCTACAGCTCTTGCTATCCTTGGCATGGAGTAATTCTACAGAATAGTGATATTATTGTCAAGAAATACGGGATGTGTCCCTAATTATACTTTCGGCTCTCTTCAGGCCGTCGGTCTTCAGAATATCGTCTTTGGCAAAAACGCCCGGCACAATTATGGCGCCGCTGTCCTTCCATTTCATATGTCCGGCAATCAGCCGATAGGACTTAATGATCCCTTCGAATTTTGACTCATCGGCATCACCACCGCAAACCAGCAACGCGCACTCTTTTATCTTCAGTGTCCATTTCCCGATCAGGAATGAAAAGAACTTATCAAGTGCGGCCTTCAGTTGCGCCGGAAACGAGTACCAGTACAGCGGAGTAGCGAACACGATCATATCGGCCTGCTCCACATGCGGTGCAAGCGCATTAAAATCGTCCGGAACGGAGCAAGCCTCCCCTTTACTGAAACACTTCATGCACTGGAGACAGCCCAGAATTTTCTTATCTGCAGTCGTATATTTTACGGTCGTGTGTCCCGCTTGCCGAGCGCCGGCAATAAACGCATCCGCCAGCCTGTCGCTGTTGCCGCCCTTTCTTGAGCTGCCTGTTAAAACGAGTATGTTCTTTGCCATGAGGATTCCTCTCTATTAGAATGTTGCCGCATCGATCACATATCTGTAGCGGGCCTTTTTGTTCACCACATTCTCCCAGGCTTCATTGACCTGCTCGGCCTTGATGATCTGAATCTGCGGGTGAACTTTATTGTCCGCGCAATAGTTG
>JBBILM010000125.1:0-2591 GCA_037444915.1 Nitrospirota bacterium
AGAGCATGCGGCTCATATCCGCAGTGTCCGGGGTTCAAATCCCTGCACCGCCACTTGAATAACATAATCCTTATTTTTCAGCAGCAATAAAAAAATACGTAAATTCCTATAAATTACTTAAAGGACATTTATCACATACTGGTTTTGGCCTGCAGTATTGCTTGCCCACCATAACGAACAACGCGTGATATTCGTTAAAAAGCGCAGTATCAACATCCAATTCATCATGAAACATCTTCTGATATTCTTCATAAGAGGTTTTATAATCGATGATTCCATGCCTCGATAAGACCCTTTTCGTATAAGTGTCTATAACAAATACCGGCTTGTCAAGGGCGTAAAGAAGAATGGAATCCGCTGTTTCATTGCCAATGCCGTGAACGCCCAGAAGTTTATTTCTGAGAGATGCTGTATCGTCTTCTTTCATCCTCTTCATGCATCCACCGTAATTTAATACCAAAAAGTCTATAAAAGCCTTAAGTCTCTTTGCCTTTACATTATAATAACCAGCCGGCCTTATAAGCTCAGCGAGTGTCAAGCAATGAAGATTATATAATGCCTGAGCCGTCAGCAAATCATGCCTCTTGAGATTATTTATGGCCTTTTCAACATTAGCCCAGTTGGTGTTTTGGGTGAGTATGGCTCCAATGGCAATCTCAATAGGGCTGTCCCCTGGCCACCAGCCTTGGGTCCCGTAGAACGAGTAAAGTTTGCGATAGACCTGCAGAAGCGAATCGTTGCGCCTTGTCTTGAAATTAATCATGGATAGGTCTATTATAACTGTAAAAGAAAATCTAATTCAGTGAATCAACGATAATTAGGCCGATTACTTAATTAATAATAAATGGAGGATGCATGCTTGACCCCAGATTTTTAAGAGAAAATATCAATTTTTTCAAGAGATCTATTCATAACAGAGGTTATGAGATTGATATTTCAGAATTCTTATCTCTCGAAGAAGAAAGGCTGCAACTTTTGCGTGAAGCAGAGGAACTCAGGAGCAGGCGGAATACTGTATCCGAGGAAATCGGAAAACTGAAACAACAGCGCCTTGATGCTTCAAATCTCATTGTTGAGATGAGGGGGGTATCCGACAGAATTAAGAGCATAGACGAAATACTGAGAGGACTTGAAGACAAGACAAATCTTTTTTTGCTGAATATTCCAAACATACCTCATGAATCAGTTCCAGTTGGAAAAGACGAAACAGACAATGTAGAAATAAAAAAATGGGGTGAATTGAGAGATTTCGACTTTGCACCGCTTAATCATTGGGATATTGCCGAATCTCTGGACATTGTTGATTTCGAAAGAGGAGCAAAAATTGCAGGCGCGAGATTCGCTGTAATGAAAGGAGCAGGGGCAAAGCTCGAAAGGGCGCTGATTAACTTTATGCTCGATTTGAATTCATCAAAAGGCTATCAGGAAATATTTCCACCTATTCTCGTAAACAGGGAGAGCATGATAGGCACTGGGCAGCTTCCTAAATTCTCTGAAGAACTGTTCAGAACTGCTGATCCCGAGTTTTATTTAGTTCCAACTGCCGAAGTGCCTGTAACAAATGTTTACAGGAATGAAATACTTAATGAAGACATTCTCCCTGCTTATTACACTGCTTATACTCCTTGCTTCAGAAGAGAGGCTGGTTCATATGGCCGGGATGTCAGGGGACTTATAAGACAGCATCAATTCAACAAGGTTGAACTCGTCAAATTCACCAAACCTGAAGATTCGTATCATGAACTCGAAAAATTGACGTCAGACGCGGAAGATATACTGCAAAAACTGAGACTGCCTTACAGAATCGTGATTCTATGCACAGGGGATATGGGTTTCTCCTCAGCAAAAACATACGATATTGAGGTTTGGCTGCCAGGTCAGCAAAAATACAGGGAAATATCTTCATGCTCCAATTTTGAAGATTTTCAGGCACGCAGGGCAAATATACGCTTTAAGCGGGAAGGGAAAAAAGGCACAGAATTCGTGCACACACTGAACGGCTCTGGGCTCGCAGTAGGGAGAACTCTCGTCGCTATTCTCGAAAACTATCAGCAAAAAGACGGAACTGTCATCGTGCCAGAAGTATTAAGACAATACATGAATGTGGAAGTTATAAAATAGCGGACAAAAAATTGACACGGACGGCTATTTATTGACATGACAATCTGTACAAATACTTGTATTAACCATTCTCAAAAAAGGCTGTTTCTCAGGTGCTGTTTCGTGAGGATCGTGGCAACTGCCGCACTCCATTCTGTTTGCTTCTGGGCCAAAAAATTTAGCTCCAGCTTCAACCATGATAGCCATGCTGCCAAGGCTAGCAACATCCGTGTTAACTTCAAATCCGATTGGATGCGTTCCTCTCATATCCATCATACCTCCAACACTTGCTCCTATCGACTCATCATGACAACTCAGACATGTTTTAGTATTTATTCCGACCGCATCGACTGATGTTCCTGCTGAAGTAGAACCGTCTCCGTATAAAATAAACTGGTGGTCGTGAGGCAACACTCTATTCCATAATGGGGCACCAGGCTCAGATGCTTCTGCGCTATGAGGCGTATGACAATACATGCAACTGCTCGATA
>JBBILM010000125.1:2691-4405 GCA_037444915.1 Nitrospirota bacterium
CTTGTAAGACCTGCGGGTTCCTTACTGACGCTAAATATCGGCGATATGGTGACAGCCAGGGTTTTACAGGTTATGGAGAACAGCAATGTCTTGCTCAGGATAACCCCTAATAACACAGACGGATTCAATATTAACGCTAAATCGAATATAACATTGACAAATGGCGACATTGTGCGGCTTAAAGTCCTTGGAGGTGATAAAGAGATACAGCTTCAGTTTGCCGGCAAGTTACATAATGCCGCACCATCGCTTAATCAGGCTAATAAGTACACACCTGATAGAATTTACGAAATCTTGTCTCATCTTTCAGCATCTAAATTAAAATCCTCTGACATTAGACTGCTGAACAGAGTTATCAGTTCACTTCCTGATACAATCAAAAACGCCTTTCCTGAATTCAAAGCCATCGAGCATCTGATGCCTGAAATAACTAAAATCAGCAGTTTGCTTCTGAAAACAGCTGTACATGAAGCCGGTGTTATTTTTGAAACAAGATTGAAGTTCGCTCTGCTTCAAAACAAGCAGCATAATGAGTCTGTGGGGGAGGAAATATTATCCAGAATATCATCTTTGGAAAGTGATCAAAAATTGCTGCTTATGAAAATCAAAGAGGCTTTAAATAATGACGAGCTTACAGGAATATTGAAATCCTCTGGATTTAAAACATCTGACATAGCTGGCACCGTAGATAAACTACTTAAAAATATAGAGTTTTTCCAGTTGACTTCTTATCTGAACAGCGTGCTTTATACGTTCCTTCCTGTTTCATGGCAGGAATTGATTGACGGTGAAATCCTGTTCAGAAAAAACGAGACCTCTGAAGAAATATCCTACTCATGCGATATTAATGTTGACCTTGAGCCAATCGGCAAATTATCTATTGGTGTCACATTTTTCAAAAGCGATTTTTACATTACATTTCAGGCTGAGAAAACTGAAACCATTACATTAATAAACTCTGAAAGGCAGTTGATTGAAAATGGTTTTTTAAATGCTGGACTCTCTCTTAAGATTATTAATACGAGCCGCTTAAATGAATTCAATCTCGATCCATCAAGAAAAAAAGGGGTAAGTGTCCGTGCATAAAAAAAATACCCCTGACAAGCCCAAACCTAAAAAAGCGGCTGCATTAAGATATGAGCAGGGAAAAGACAATGCCCCTCAACTAATAGCAAAGGGAAGCGGCTCGACCGCGGAAAAAATATTGGAGATTGCGCATGCTCACGGGATACACATAAAAGAAGACAAGGCGCTTGTGGAAGTTTTATCATCACTCGAACTGTACCAGGAGATTCCATCTGAATTATATAAAGCTGTTGCTGAAATATTAGCGTTTATTTATTCATTAAACAAGAAAGCTGAATTAAGTTATTCGCAAAAAAACAAATGAGTCGAAAATATGGTGTCTTACATTATAAATCTGAAATATTTCAGTGCTTCAATCCTTCCGGTATATCCGGCATGCCTGTCTGAGCATTAATATTAGCCTTGCCAATCAGAAGTGTAAAGGCAGTTGTTTGTCCAGGCAAGAGAACCCAGTCTGACCACATAACATTGATAATCCTGTTAAAATAGCTTGCGATCGGGGTATCGTTCAGACAGCAATTAGCAAAGCTATTAGAGAAATAAACATGCGACGGCAAAGGGCTTATCCATTTGATAAAGTTCGCCATTCCCGTATAATTGTTCTTCTCACCCGCTGCATCATTGCCGT
>JBBILM010000126.1:0-4373 GCA_037444915.1 Nitrospirota bacterium
GACAGACTTTTCGAGAATTTCATTGCATGAGCAATTATATAAGTCGTCATGTATGATTTGCATAGAAAACCGGATTACTGGCAAGACAGATTATAGAAGGCAAAAATTAAACGCCTTTATTTTTCTTTTATATAATTATATACGTTCATGTAATGATGCCCGGGATGGTTCCACGAATAGTCGTATCTCATACAATTCTCCATTAATTCCTTGAAGTATTGAGGCTGGGAATACCACATGTTTATAGCACGGTGCAGGGCTGATTCAATTCCTTCATTATTAAAATCATTAAATACAAAACCATTTCGTTCATTATATGGCTTGTCAGTGTAGTCAGCATCAAAAACAGTATCGCTCAATCCCCCGGTATTTCTGACAATGGGCACTGTTCCGTATTTCATGGCTATCATCTGCGTGAGTCCGCACGGTTCAAACAGGCTCGGCTGAATAATCATGTCAGCGCCCGCATATATCAGATGAGCGAGATGCTCGCTATAACCTATCTCAAGATGGCAATCAGGATTGTCATTCAGCAGACGCTTCAGATACGAAAAGTGGTTATTGACCTCAGGGTCATGTCCAGAGCCAAGAAGCACAAACTGGCAACTGTTGCTGAGAGCATAAAATATGGTATGGCTGATGAGATTAACCCCTTTCTGGTGGTCAAGGCGGCCTACATACCCAATAACAGGCTTGCTGCCAAGAGACAATAGGAATTTGTGGCGAAGCGCTTCCTTGTTTTTATGTTTGTAATCAATGTTCTGCAACCCGTAATTTTGTGGAATATGTCTGTCAGTCTCCGGATTCCATGTATCGTAATCAATGCCATTTAAAATGCCCCCGAACTTATGGGAGTGCTGATTAAGGGTGTGCCCGAGTCCGTAACTAAGGTCAGAATGTTGTATTTCCCATGCGTATTTGGGAGATACGGTGTTTACAAAGTCTGAGTAAACAATCCCTCCTTTCATCAGATTCAGTCGGAATGGATTGAAATTGTCCCTGAGTCGGTCGATGCTAAAATAATGTTCCGGCCTGTTAAGACCTGTTTCACGCAATATGTATTCGCCTGTTGTGCCCTGATGCTTAAGATTGTGGAGGGTGTAGCAAACGCGGGGACGGGTCATTCCAAGGGTTCTGTACATGTCTGATAAAAGCACTGGTACAAGACCTGTCTGCCAGTCATGGCAGTGGATAATATCCGGATGCTTGTCTGTCTTGAGCATGAACTCAAGGGACGCCCTGCAGAAGAAGGCAAACCTTTCATCATCGTCGCCATGCCCGTAATAAACGCCGCGGTTGAAATAATTCTTGTAAAAATGAGGGTCTATAAAAAAACATTTTCTGCCGTGCACAAAACCGAAATATACGGAACAACTGACAATCTGATCATACCATGGCACTAACAGGTTGTCATATGTTATTTGCAGGCCGTATATTTGGTCATAGTCCATGCAATCGTATTTAGGGAGGATAATTTCTACTGCGTTTCCCCTCATCTCGAGTTCACGGCTCAGACCGTAAACAACATCTCCGAGTCCGCCGGTTTTAGCTGCAGGTGCGCACTCTGACGCAATCATGACTATAAACATAGCTTTCAATATACCATAAACGCTGTTTTTTGGCCATTATCCCTGCATGGCAAATAAGGAATCCGCAATGTTAAACTAAAGAAGTAGAGCTAAAGATATTTTTATGAAGATGCCCGGATTAAATAAACTCATTAAAGATTTAAATCCCAAAAAACGGTTTCTGTTGATTTTAGTGACGGTCTATGTAATATCTCTTCCGGTTATATCAATCATAAGCTATGGAATTCTTAAAAACAATGCTGTAGAGGATGCCTACAGCAAGGGCAAACTCTATCTTTTAACGATGATGACTGTTCGCGGCTATGTTATAGAAGAACTGAGGCCGCTTTTATTTAAGGAGCTGCCCGGGAGGTTTATTCGCGAGGGCATGTCAGGGGCGTATGTTGCGCGCAGGGTTGCTGACAAGGTTCAGGAGAAACAATACGGATATAAATTCAAGCTGGCGTCGCTCGACCCAAGAAATCCCGTGAATATTGCGGATGAATTTGAAAAGGAGATAATAAGCAGCTTTATAGCAGACAGGACTCTGAAGGAGTGGAGCGGATTAAGGACAAAGGCTGACGGAAAATATTACATAATAGCAAGGCCCGGAGAGCCTTTTGGAGAACAGTGTTTGTATTGCCATAGTTCGCCTGATGCTGCGCCGCAAGAAGTCGTTGAAAAATACGGGAGCGAGGCTGGTTTTAACAGAAAGGCCGGGGATTTGCTGGATGCCAAATTCGTATACATACCAGTAGACGTGCCGCTCGCAGGCGCTCAACAGGCAGTAACGATATTTATAGCAGTCTATACGGTTTTTTTTAGCGTAATCTTTTTAATTATAAATGCGCGTTTTACAGGTCTTTATAACCGCATGGAGTCTGACAAGCATAAGATTGACACATTAAATTCGGATTTAACCGACCTCAATGAGGGGTTGGAGACCATTGTGGCTGAGCGGACAATGGGAATTATGGCCTTAACTGTTGCTGACAGGGTGAGAAACCCGGCTTCAGTGATAGGTTGGACTTGCAAGAGGATGATTGAGAAGGAGCAGGTTCCTGATAAATTAAGCGGCTATCTTAAGGATATTATTGAAGAGACATCGAAACTGGAATCCATAGTTAAAAATTTTGAGGTTTTTTTGAAAAGCAAGCAGGCAATGTTTGTTTACGAGGATTTAAATGACATTGTTAAAAATGCCGTATCTGTTATAGAAAAGGAGGCCAGAGAAAACGATATAGAAATTCTATTGAATCTTGCTGAGCAGCCGCTAAAGATAAATGCGCACAAGAATTTATTGAGGACAGCCATATTGTACATTATGCGGAACTCAATAGAGGCAACGCCGCCCAAAGGCAGCATAAAGATAGAGACTTCAAAAGACATTGATAATGTCATTATAACAATTACAGATACTGGAACCGGCATTCCAGAGGAAAGCATTGACAAAATATTCGATCCGTTTTTCAGCACAAAGGCGCATGGCTATGGCATGGGGCTGGCGCTTGTGAAGCAGATAGTGTCAGAGCATTTCGGCTCAATCAAGGCAGAAAGCAAAGGCGGCCAGGGCACTACATTCAGGCTGAAATTTCCGGTTCGATGGAAGCAGCAATAAGCCCTTTTCTCTTAACCTCTCATTGCAGTTGCATAGGGGCAGGAGATAAAGATAAAAGCCTGCATAATTCGCAATTCTTAAAAAAATCCAATAAATCTGCCCCATAACTGCAGTTTTCGGGTTACCCATTCTATTTGAGCAAACAAAGTCCTTTTCATCACATCAGTCTCGCCGCAGTTGATGGTTGTTATATTGCACATCAATTGCAGCTTTCCCACATTGTTATATTATTATATTGAATTTTCTGTCCCTGAGATGCTATCTTAATGCAATTTTTTAGGAAAGCTTGTATTTTTATGGAAATAGTGCTTGCTACAAGGAACAAGAAAAAGGCTGAAGAGATGGGCAGGATCCTGAGCGGGATGGATGTAATGGTTCTGACGCTCGATGATTTTACGGGCTGTGCTGAGGTCATAGAAGACAGGGACACTTTTGAAGGCAATGCTATAAAAAAGGCTGTTTCTGCGGCAGAATGCACTAACAGGATAGCTGTGGCTGATGATTCAGGGCTTGAGGTGCTTGCCTTAAACGGGGCACCCGGAGTACTGTCTGCCAGATATGCAGGAAATGACGCAGACGATGCTGCCAATATTAAGAAGCTCCTTAAAGAGATGGAAGTTGTTTCAACTGAGAAGAGAGTCGCCAGATTTGTGTGCTGCATAGCCATTGCATTTCCTGTTTCGCTTCCTATCCCTGCATTGGCCGTGTCAAAAGGTGAAGGGGCTGATGCTAATGTGGTGACATTTTTTGGGTTTGTCGAAGGCAGGATAGGTAAAAAGGAGGCTGGCAAAATGGGGTTTGGATATGACCCTGTATTTTATCCCTCAGGATATGAACGTTCTTTTGCTGAAATGACACCTGATGAAAAGGATGCTGTCAGTCATCGCGGAAAGGCTCTTAAGAAATTTAAAGATTATGTAGGCAAATATTTTTCAGAAACCGTGGCACGAAGTCAGCATTCGGCTCAGTAAATAATAGTTTTAACTTTAAGGTATCTGTATCTGCCTGTAAAGTCAACGAAATTTTTAAATATAAAGAATTTTAATGTGCTGATTATTTTTTTAAACTTGAATTAAATGTATCCTTTGATTAATTTAGTAAGTCTTTTAAAATAAGTTCAAACGGAGGTTTTTCTATGAGATTGGTTCTTCTCGGTGCGCCTGGAGCTGGAAAAGGCACTCAGGCAA
>JBBILM010000127.1:0-4355 GCA_037444915.1 Nitrospirota bacterium
CTTTTATATTTCAATATGTTTTAAAACACTCTTTCATACATCTTTTGACATTAGCGCGCAATTAAAATCCTTTAATATATTTTCAACAACAAAAGGAACAGCTTTTGCCACATCTTCTGAGAGGCTTTCGCTGAATGTTTCTACATCTTTGGCTTCTACTGCCCAGATCGTGATATCATCGGGCAGGCAAAGGCCGAGCATTCTGCCAAGCTCCAAGGCAGTTGGTAGATCCATATCATGAACAGACAGGGTGTTTCGCGTTGAAAGAAGATCTGACAATGAAAGACGCGAAATTGTGCCGGGCATCTCATTTCCTGTAATAATCGCATCGATTATCACGGCCCGCTTATATCCTTCCATTACATCTATCAGTCTTATGCCGCCTGCGTAAACTTCCAACACATCAACACCACTTTTTTTATCAAATAAGCCTTTTAATTTCCTTGCTACATTAATTCCTACGCTGTCGTCGGTAAGTATTGGATTGCCAAGACCGATAATGACAGTTTTAGAAAAGTCTGATGTTTTTAAGCTTTCAAAAGTCATTGTTAATATTAACCAGCCCTTTTAAAGGTTCTTAAAATATCCCCGCTTTGATTTCGTATGTTAAGCTGAAGCGGCATTTGCCCGGGCAATGAATGCGTGGCGCAGGAAAGACAGGGATCATACAGCCTGAAAGCCATTTCTATCCTGTTTAAAAGCCCTTCTTCAATGACCTTTCCTTTTGTGATAAGTTTTTCCGCAACCCGTTTTATTGACATGGTCATGGGAGCGTAGTTATTTGTTGTTCCTACAATAAGGTTCACCCTGGTAAGAACTCCTTTGCTGTCTGATTCGTAATGATGGGTTAATGTGCCTCTGGGCGCTTCAACAGAACCTATGCCTATTCCCTTTATCCTTTCAGGTATTTTTCTCACGTCAGGAGATGTAATATCAGGGTCAACAGCGAGTTCGAGCATATGCTCGGCAGCGTACAGAAGTTCTATGAGCCTTGCCCAGTGTGTTGCAAGCCGGTGGTGGACGGGCTGGTATCTGCCGTTTTCCTTTTTGCAGCCGAAAGTTTCGTACATCCTCTCAAAATGCTCCTGAGCAAGAGGCGTTGGCATGCTGTCTGATACATTCAGCCTCGAAAGGGGAGACGCGCAATATACGCCGCTGTCAATGCCGTCAACAAAGCCTTTCCATCCGATCTTTTTCAGGTACGGATATTTCAGGTAAGTCCATGGCTCAACATGCTCTGCTAAATGGTTTGCGTATTCACTTGGATGATATTTCAGAATCTCTTTTCCCTTAGGATTTACAACCCGGATCATTCCATCGTATAAATTAACCCTGTTTTTATCATCAACTGTGCCCATGTAATAGGTTTTGTGCAGATATATATCGGATGTAACAAGTTCAAGATAAAGGGGATTTTTCAGGACTATATCATCAAATGCCTTAAGGGAGAATATTGCGAATTCTATGTTCTTTTTTGCTATTTCTTCTATTTCCTTTCTCTCTTCTTCAGAGACTGACCTGCTCCATCCGCCAGGAAGCCCTGCTGTTGGATGCACGCCTCTTCCGCTTAGCATTTTAATGATATGGTGGTTTCTCGCCCTGCATTCGATTACCTGTTTGCCGACATCTATCCCGACCTTTTTAATAACTCCCAGAATATTTCTTTCAGCAGGCGGCGCATCAGGCCCCACTATAAAATCCGGGCCGCCGAGGGCATAAAAATGGGTTGTATGGTCTGTTACATAGAATGACATATAAAGGAGTTCTCGGATCTTTCTGGCTACTACAGGAGGCTCAACATCAAAAAGCGCGTCCAATGCCTTGACTGAGGCAAGATGGTGCGCCTCTGGACAGACCCCGCAAATCCTGTTTGTGATAACAGGCATGTCTTCTGCCTGCCTGCCAATGCAGAACTGTTCGAAACCCCTTAATTCAGGCACCTGAAAATATGTGTTGGCAACATCGCCGTCATCAGTCAGAAATATGTCTATTTTTCCGTGTCCTTCAAGCCGTGTAATTGGATCTATTGTTATCCTGTTCACATTGACCTCCCTTTAAGAATAGAGCCGGGCAGGCTGTATTTGTAGAAGACCCCGGCTAAATCAGGTATTGCTGCAATGACTTCATCTATCCTGCTGTCAATCTCGTCTTCTTTTAATCCTTTTATGTCTCCTATATCAAGTATGGAGCCGAGCGCGGCTGCCATTTTAGCGCCCTGATCAAGCACCCCGTCAGGAGGCCCGTAACAGCCTGTGCAGGGCATATTTACCTTTGGACAGAGCGCGCCGCACCCGTCTCTTGTTGCTATGCCCATGCATACTATCCCCTGCTCGAGCAGGCATTTATCTTTATCAGGGATGATTTCATAGGTTCTGAAAAACTTCTGTATTTTTTTGTCTTCTTTTATTCTCTCGCACTCATCGCAGACAGAGGACTTCCCACCGCCTAAAACGCTACCCTTTGGAGGTAGTTCAGCTCCCTGAATAACGGCATCTATGATATTCCAAATCTGATGGGGCTCTGGCGGGCACCCTGGAATAAAATAGTCAACATCAGTCACCTGAGACAATGTTTTTACGGATGAATAAAAGGTCGGGATATGCAGCATCCCTTCACTGACCTTATTTTCTGAAGAAGGTATTATTCCTTTCGGATTATCAACGGTTGGACTCTTAAGATAGACGGTTTTCATTAATTCATCAGCAGTGTAAAGATTGGCAAGACCAGGTATGCAGCCTTCAGAAGAACAGGAGCCAAAAGCAATAAGGATTTGAGATTTTTTTCTAAGCAGATGCGCCATCTCTTCATTTTCTTCTGTTCTTATAGCGCCGTTAAAAAGTGTAATTGTTATGGCTTTGTCAGGCAGGGCATCTATATCTTTCTTTTTTGTGTCAATGAGGCAAGGACAAAACATGAAGTCAAAATTCGCATTTACATCAAGAATTTTTTCGTTGATATTTACAAGGGCTATCTCGCATCCGCCGCATGAAGCTGCCCAGTACATGCTTAATTTGGGCTTTTCAGACATTGTGTCCTCCTCTTAAATCTAAAGTTATATTTGTTCAAGCCATTTGGCGCTGCCAAATCATAATTTATAAGAGTTGACTATTTCCGTAGCCTTATCCATTGAATCAACAATCTTTATTACTGTTTCTGTTATTTCTCCTGTTGATGCTGTTATGCTGTCAGCCTCTTTTGAGATCTGCCCCGCGGAATTGCCCAGCTCTGCCATAGACGAGCTTTGCTCTTCTACAGCAGACGCAAGATTATCGATGGCTTCCTTAATCTGAGAGGTCTGCATTTCTATATGTTTATTTGCTTTTACTATATGGCTTACTATATTGACGCCTGAAGTCACCCTGTCATCTGTTTCGTTAATAAGCCTGACCACGTCATGCGTGGCATTTGTGACTCTTTCAGCAAGCTTTCTCACCTCATCAGCCACAACAGCAAAGCCTCTTCCCTGTTCCCCGGCCCTTGCGGCCTCTATGGCTGCATTAAGGGCGAGCAGGTTTGTCTGGTCAGCTATATCTTTGATAACAGTTATGATATTTGTGACCTGTTTTGTGCTCTCCTGAATTTTTTCTATGGAATCCGATAGATTAGACATCTGAACAGCGTTTTCATTTATGCTTTTTACAATGTTGTCAACGCTCTCTCTGGATTTTGCGCCTACGCCGGATATGTAGTTAATAGTTTTGGTATTTTCATCTATAGAGGTTTTTGCTTGCAGCAATGCTGATGCCTGTCCGTGCGTTGCTCCTCCCAAATCATTTATCAAACCCAAAGATGTAGCCACATTAGTAGTTGAATCTATAAGAGCTTCCTGAATTGTCTTTAAATCAGAAGCCACTGAATCGAGGGTGTCACTGAATTCTTTGGATAATTTGAAAATACCGTTGCTTCCCATTTTATTGTTAAGGCCTGCTGCAAGGTCATTTCTCTGTGTAAAATCACGTTCTTTAATAGCCGTAATATAGTAAGATTTAATATCTAAAAAGTTACTTATATTGGCGGATGCCTCTGTGAGGTTGTTGGAAATCCTGCCAAATTCATCTGTATACTTATAGTCTGGTTTATACGAAAAATTGCCTTTTCCTAAATTTTCCGCAAAAATATCAAGGGTTTTTAATGGCCGCATAAAAACAAGATATAAAAATCCATATGACAATAATGCGGCAGGCAAAACAAAAATAGCCGCGCCCGCAAAAGGCGTGTTTGTCATATAAACGGGTATTAAAAAAGCAAAAGCAATGAATACGCAAAAAATAGCGCACTTGGTTTTTACGCTTAATGATAAAATATTAAAAACCATATCCCCCTCCATACAATTTTATTGAGCATTAATAAAAATG
>JBBILM010000128.1:0-4266 GCA_037444915.1 Nitrospirota bacterium
TACCCCTCTTTTTAGAGGGGAAGTTAAGACTACCCATTCAATATGAGAAAGAACCAAAAATAAAAAGCCACTTTGGCGTAGTTGTTTCAGATCCCGGAGAAAATTCTGATTTTGTGTCGAGGTTCTTTGCGCCAAATGCGGGCATTGATGAAGATCCAGTTACAGGTTCAGCGCATTGTACTTTAATCCCGTATTTGGCCAGCCGGCTGAAAAAAAATAAACTCCACGCGTATCAGCTATCGAGCCGTAAGGGCGAGCTGTTTTGTGAATTCCTGGGTGACCGTGTCAGGATTTCCGGTTATTCTAAGTTATTCGCAAAAGGGGAAATATATATATAAATGAATGTAACAAGGGCAAAATGGCGGGAAACTTGGCGTAATATAGTTTTTAAATCTGGCCTTATCTCCGGCAGCCAATGGAAAGTTTCAAGTCATTCTAAGTCCCTGATTTTTCCCGTAATTGAATATATTATGGAATAAAATGTTGAATAAACTTAAAAGAGAATATTGCCGCCGCGCTGACGCGCACAGGGGAACAATCCGCTGGAGACCGACGGCAACGCTCGAAGCGGAACTCGCCTGTCATGCCAGTGATAACATGAATAATAAAATCATGAATCGATGAATTTCTTGATAGCGCTATTCGCTGAGCTTTTCGCCGGGATTGGTCTTGTTCAGGCTGAAAAGGACTTTCAAAAAGGCAATAGGAGTAGAGCGATTGGGTGTTGCTTATCATAGTACTAATAATGTTTGCCGGCATTCTTGTCTACATAATTTACGGTCTTGTACGATTTTTTTTAAAACATATTGAGTCCTGTGGAGCAACTATGCCGCAATATTTATTGGTATGATATAATGTAATACCTAGCAAGGAGGTGTTTATGGGTAAAGCAAAGATTGCGATAACATTGGATGAAGAATACATTGAGCAAATAGACAAACTTGTCGGTAAAAATGTCTTTCAAAGCCGCAGTCAGGCAGTTCAGGAAGCGGTTGGCGACAAACTGCAAAGGATAAAACGTAGCCGTTTATCAAAGGAATGTAAAAAACTCGATCCCGCGTTTGAAAGGGCAATAGCTGAAGAAGGATTAAGCAAGGACATAGTGGAATGGCCAGAATATTGAGGGGTGACGTTCGCTGGGCTGATCTGAATCCTGTCCGCGGTCGTGAACAAGCTGGTTTGCGTCCAGTGTTAATTATGAGCCATGATGTTTTCAATGAACGTTCCGGAACAGTCATTGCAGTTGCAATTACAAGCCAACCTCAGCAGGCTGGATTTCCGCTGACTTTGGAATTGCGAACAGGCAATCTACCAAAACAGTCATGGATTAAAATAAGTCAAATCAGGACACTCTCTACTGAAAGAATCGGAAAGTTATTAGGCAGAGTCTCAGAGGAGGAATTGAATCAAGTAATTGAAGGACTGAATGAAATAATTGCATAACAAATCATTCGCGCGGGGGAACAATCCGCTGGAGACTGACGGAAACGACCGCAGCTTGACTCGGCTGTTCAAAAAAGCTACTTCTTCCTTAGAGTTCCTTCCCAAAATCGCGCAAATACCTTGCATGGTCGATTTTCGCAAAGAAAAATCTGAAATAGAGAGATTGATGGTGCCCCCTGCAGGAGTCGAACCTGCGGCACCAGGTTTAGGAAACCTGTGCTCTATCCTACTGAGCTAAGGGGGCGTTAAAAGCTGAACTGTTGATGGTTAATATACTAACATTTCTCATTTTCTCAAATCCACTATAAGCAGTTATCGTAATTTAACCCCTATGTTACATAAGCGGCAGGACTGACATGCTTCAAAGCCTTTACAATACGACATGACACCGTATTCATTAAGAGACTGATAGTTCTAACTGAGGAGCATATTCCGCACTGAATACAATGGGTGGTAAGAAAATCATATAAGGTGTCGCGGGTAAAGTTTTTTCAGCGCATCAGACTTGCCGAAGTTGATTACGCAATTGTAAGGCGTAAGGTTTACATTCAAATCGCCTTAATTTAAACTATGCATATGAGCTTTCTTGAGAATCAACATCCTATAATTCAGGCATTGATTGCCACCTGTTTTACATGGTTTTTAACCGCGCTTGGCGCTGCGGTTGTATTTTTTGCCATGAGCATCAATAGAAGGATGCTCGATTCTATGCTCGGTTTTGCGAGCGGAGTCATGATAGCCGCAAGCTGCTGGTCACTGCTGATTCCGGCGATAGAAATGTCAGAAGGTAAGGATGTGCCTGTATGGTTTCCTGCTGTTTCCGGGTTTTTAGCTGGCGGTTTATTCCTTCGCTTAGTTGACTATTTGCTCCCTCATCTGCACAAGGGTGTTCAGGTGACTGCTGCCGAAGGGATAAAGACCTCGTGGCAGAGAAGCACGCTTCTTATTATGGCGGTTACGCTGCATAATATACCGGAAGGTCTTGCTGTAGGAGTCGCATTCGGCGCGGCTGACGCGGGTTTGCCTGCTGCGAGTTTGGCCGGGGCAGTAACCCTTGCCATAGGTATCGGCATTCAGAATTTGCCAGAAGGAACGGTAGTGTCCATGCTTTTAAGGGGGGAGGGCATGTCCAGGCTGAAGAGCTTCTGGTATGGGCAACTGTCAAGCATGGTTGAACCGGTCGCAGGTGTGATTGGCGCCGCAATTGTTCTGTCGTCTCAGGCCTTGCTTCCATACGCGCTTAGCTTTGCCGCGGGCGCGATGATTTTTGTCGTGGTTGAGGAACTTATCCCGGAGTCTCAAAGTAACGGGAATACGGATCTGGCTACTCTTTCAGCAATGCTCGGATTTGCCTTGATGATGGTGCTCGATGTGGGTTTTGGTTGATGACTTGACATGCATCTTATGTTGCGATAGGATTTAATCATGAGGAAAACTCACCGGTATATATGTTCGCTAATTTTATTCTGCGTTATGCTTGTATCATGCATGCCTGTTTTAAACAAAGAACTGTTAAGCGCTGCTTTGAAGGCCGTTACCCCTTCTCAGATTGTCGCGAATCCTGATATTTATAAGGGAAGATTGGTGGTTTTTGGCGGGCTTATCGTCAATACAAAGATCACTGCCAAAGGATCGCTTATAGAGGCTGTTTATGTTCCAGTGGATTCATCAGGTTATTTGAAGGGCATCAGGGCTGTTCATGAGCGTTTTTTGGCTTTATATCCAAGAGAGGCAGGTTTTTTAGATCCTGTAATTTATCGTCAGGGCAGGGAGATTACGCTGATAGGTGAATTCAGGGAGGTAAGGCAGGGAATCATAGGAGAGATGGATTACGAGTATCCGGTTATTGACATCAGAAATATATTTTTGTGGGATGAAAGGACATACGACTATATGAGGTCTTATCCCTTCGGATATTATTATCCTTATTGGTATGACCCTTGGTACGACCCATGGCCATGGTATGATCCATGGAGGCCTTATTATTTCACTCCCCCCAGATGGTCTCCTGACAGGCATTACAGGTAAAGGCGCAGGCGGCAAGCGCCAGAGAGGGCTTGCTATTCATTTAATTTTCTTATGATTCTATATCAGGTCTGACTTTATTAGCTGTATTTGCTTAGATAAAAAAGCAGACAAATTTGACCGGAGGTCATCATGAATGCTATCGAAATATCTATTAAAATGGAGACGGATGCCATTAAATTTTACAGGGAGACGTCCGAGAAGATGGTTCATCCTGTAGGCAGGAAGATGTTTTTATCCATTATGGAGGATGAAAAAAAACATCTCGACATGCTGTCCCGGATATTTAAAGACCTCGATATACATATAAAAGAAGTCAGTCCCATGAAAAATGTGAAGTCGATATTTGAAGAATTGAAGCATGATATGATAGAGCGCGTCGAGGCGACAAAGGATGAATTAGAGGCGTTCAAGATAGCGATGCATATGGAAAAAGAAGGCATCGAGTTTTATAAGAAGGCTGAGGCAGACGCATCTACTGAAAAAGAGAGGATGCTTTTTAACAGGCTGGTACATGAGGAAGATCAGCATTATAATATCTTTGCCAATAGCTATTTCTTTATGTCAGATACCGGAAGCTGGTACATGTGGGAAGAGCACAGCATTGTTGACGGCGGCACTCCCTGGTCATAATTTCAAAATAAAGCGGCAGACTCAGGCATTTTTAGATATTGAAACTGCCCTGTAGATTGCTACAGGGCACTTTTATGTTGACTTTTTTGGCTCTTTCTCATATTGAGCGGGTAACTCCCTTTAGAAAAGGGGGATGATTAACTACATTCCCCCTTAGAAAAGGGG
>JBBILM010000129.1:0-3819 GCA_037444915.1 Nitrospirota bacterium
ATTATTTGGAACAAAGAAACTGAAGGATAATTAAAAAAATCAACAGCAGAACCGCAAATAGAAGTTAAAAAACGGCATAAACAGAGTCTGAGTATAAAGTCAGATTTTCTATCCGTCATTCCCGAAGTTCTTAATCGGGAATCCAGTCTTTTCAATAGGTTCTGGATTCTCTGGTCAAGTTAGAGAATGAATTTATTATGAGTGTATACACCTCTATATAGATAAAATTATTATTAACAGGCTTTCTCAGGCAGTTTGAATGGAACGCACCTTTTAAACAGTTTAAACTGTTTAAAAGGTGCTAAATTTCACGAATTGGTGCGTGAAATAACTCAACATTAAGATGTAAATTCATTTCTTATCCGGCTGTATACCCTGCGATTGTTTCCATTTTTCGCCCAAATACTGGAATATCTGAACCCTTCTGTTAAGCTGGTCGCCAACATAAATCTTGTCGTTTTCGTCAATATAAATTCCCGCGGGCAGTGAAAATCTGCCCGGCTCACGCCCCGCTCCTCCAACAAACAATAAAAGTTGTCCCTCTTTATTGAATATCTGGAAGTTCTGGAATGCCGCATCAACGACATATATATGGTCCTCGGAATCTATGGCTATTCCTTTTGGTCTTGTGAATGTGCCTGGACGATCTCCTATCTTGCCAAACGAACCTTTAAAATTGCCTTCGGGATCAAATATCGCAATCCTGAACTGGGCTGTGTCTACCACGTATATATTTCCCTCGCTGTCAATATCAACACCAGTTGGAAAAAAAATCTCTCTCTCGCCGATTGTCTTGATAAAGGTTCCGTCAAGGGTATATGCCCTGATAAAATGTTTTTTTGAATCGGTTACGTATAATCTTGACCTTTTATTGTCAATCGCAACACTCACAGGATTCAGAAATTCATCCCTTGCTCCAATTATATTAACCACTCGGCCTTTATCATCGTAAACAAATACGCGTTTAGCCTCTGCATCAGCCACATATATGCGGCCGTCAGCCGCTATATCAATTCCAAGAGGATACGCAAGCTTGCCTGCTCCACTATCGCCAATAAAGCTCAGTTTTTTGTTCTTTTTATCAAAAACAAAAACCCTCCCAGGATCAACTACATAGACCCTTCCCTCTTTGTCAGCAGCGGCAGCAAAGGGTTTTTGAAGATGCGCCCTTAAATCTTCTCCAAAAAGCTGCTTTGCTAAAGCGACATCCTCACCAACATCCCTGTTGCTTTGCAGTATATCCAAAAACCTTATCTTCGGCTCCTCAGGCGGCATTGGCCAAACCATATCCACCTTAGTCCAGTCCGGCCTTTCAGCAGGAGGCGGAGCGCATCCTGATGATACAAGAAAAATTAACAGCAAAAAAATTGGGACAATATTGCTTATCGCCCGCATATATTTATTAAAAGCACCTATACTATTTACCATCTATCTGACAACCTCCTTAAATTCTTAGTTCTTAATTTTACATCTTGTGGCAGTAGCCGCACAGGTCAAACGCGGATTTTGCCTTATATCTGAACAGTTTTGGATTATCAGAACTATGCGGGTTATGGCAACTGCCGCAATAAAACCTCTTATCTTTCCTCGCCAAATCCATTGGCGCGGGTTTACCCTTTTTTGGTTCTCCTACGGGATGACCTGTTGCAATAACATGCTTTTTCTTATCAATTTTTGGATGGCACTCAAGGCAAAGGCCCACAACATCCTTCTTATTAAGCAGCGCGAATTCCTCGGAAACATGAGGGCTGTGACAGCTCATGCACATCCCGCCTGCAACCGGCATATGAACGGTCTTCTTTTCAAATTCCCCTTTACTATGGCAATTGTAGCATAAATCAGGGATGCCAGACAACAACAGCTTTTCCTGATCACTTGCGTGAGGGCTGTGGCAGCCTGTGCACATGCCAGCCATTATAGGCGCATGGACAACATTGCCGGCAAACTTTGCTTTATCGTGGCAGTTGTAACATAAATCAGGCATCTCTGACAAGAGGAGTTTTTCATTCTTAGAAGAGTGGGCATTATGACATCCGGTGCAGCCCATTCCTATTGCAGCATGCACTGTCTTTTTTGAGAATTTGGCCTTATCGTGACACGTATAGCATAACTCTGGTTGTTCAGAAGAAAGTCCCTTTGAAATCTTGCCTGTCAATTTATGAGGGATATCCTTTGCATCTATCTCAGAATGGCATGTAGCGCAGCCCATGTGCAGCGCCGCATGAACAACCTTTTCACCAGAAAGCTGTCCATGACACATACTGCAGTCCAGTTCCTGAGCATAGGCATCAATATATCCGGAATCAGGCTGTAGAAGCAGGGTATATATATTAAAAACCACACCGGACAAAAAAAGACAACTTATCAATAAGATGTAGAATCTCCTTGTTTTTAAAGTTATCATAACAGCCTCCTGTTTGTTAATTAATGAATATTCCCTTAATTTTTAATTAATAAGCAAAATCCCTACCAATCAAGCGGACAGTGGGTTCTTATTGTACCCCCTTGAGTCGAAACTATACAAAAAACTCCATCCACATGCTTGTGTTCATAATCGATGCCAGCCACATGGCATCTGAGAAAACACTCCGGCCTTCCCGGTGTAACTTTTATGTAATTAAACGCACCGGTAACAATCCTCGCATCAAACCTTATAAGGTTTTCAAAATCCCGGACTCCGTGAGGATCATGACAGGCAAAGCACGATACATCCAAATAAAAAACGTGCATTTCATGCGCCTTAAAACTCTCGTTACTCCTGATGCTCTCTCTTTCATGACATGAGTAGCACAACTCATAGGCGAATAAGGTTTCGACGCCTGATTCCATGCTGTAATTTGCCTTAAGAAGAAATTCATAATTTGAGCCGTGAGGTCCCTTAGCTCCTATAGGATCGTCGTTTCCGTGGCAATCGGTGCATAATATAGTACTATTACTTGATAGACCTGCCTTGAGACTCGGCATGTTCAAATTTTTTCCTGTTGATTCAACCGGATGATACGACGCATTGGCAGGGTCCATTTTCTCGGCAATATTGCTTGAGCCCGGAGGCAGATTGGCGCTGTCTGAATGGCATCTGTAACACACCTCATATTCATTATCAGCCCTTTTCAATGTCACGCCCCTGCCAGAATATCCCTTGACACCGTCAAAAGTCTTTTCAGGTGATGAAAGATGGGCATTATGGCAATCATAGCAAGACACATGCCGTGGTGTCGAAGGCGACCTTTCAGGCAAAGACTCTCCAGTAACATGATATTGAGAGGTTTGAATAATCGGATGATTAGAGACATTTTGAAGAGGAGAATAGACATCTTTTGCTCCTCCAATGCCGTGGCATTTAAAGCATAATTCATCCTTTGTCTTTTCTAACATTACGGTCGCTCTTGTGCCATGCCCCTTGTGGCATGATGAACACCCGGCAGGCAGCTTTGTTCTGTCAAGATGCGTCATAGCAAAAGAAAAAGTTATAGTCAGGACAATAGTTACTGCTATAGTTAAAGCTGAAATTAGACCTCTATTTATTTTAGCCGCAATCATAATAAATATTTTACCTTAATATTAATATTAAAAAAAACTTGTTTTAATGGCCTAAACAAATAAAACCTTCCTCCCTGTCACTGACATAAATCATGGCAGCTATAGCAAAGGTCACTCGCGTTGCCTGCTGAACCAATTCGCAGAAACTGCGTTCCCGGATTGCCAGGCGTACTTGGAACAGGATCATTATGGGGATCATGGCATGAGGTGCACTGCACGCCTTGTCCGATCCCGCCTCCGCCTTCGTAACGATTTTCAGTAGGCCTGAGCCTGACCGGA
>JBBILM010000130.1:0-3738 GCA_037444915.1 Nitrospirota bacterium
TGATATTTGCCATGATGTTCTTTATAACATTCCTTGAGGGAAGCGGGTATATGGCACGGGCCGCGTTCGTTATGGACAGGGCAATGCACAGTATGGGGCTGCACGGAAAATCATTCATACCTATGTTATTGGGTTGTGGCATTTGTGATTTATCAAGGCGGGAAAGCATTGGGATTAGGATAAGGATGAGTTTGACACAGCAGGCGGGTTGACTTACTAAGAATATCATTAGCAAAACCTCACAACTGTCATTCCCGCAAGCAAAGCGCGTCGGGAATCGTTCTGAAAACAATGAAAGATTCTCAATGAGCCTGTGGCCGGACAAACCGGAATGACAAAGTAGGTGGTGATATCGCCTTACTTTTGACTGACTGTCTAATAATTTTGTTTCAAGTCAGCCCGCATGCTGTATTAATGAATAAAGAATCTTTGGAGGTTAAAATGGGATTTGCCGATATTATATGGATGGGATTGATAATTACGGGAGCAGTGTATCTGCTGTACCGTTCATTGTGGAAAAAAAAGGGGCATTGTCAGGGCTGCGATTCAGACGCTTGCATAACAAAAAAGAAGTTTGAGTCATGCGACCATCAATAGAGGCTGGCATTGATTTGTTCCTACATATTATTGGTGCAAATTAATGTCAGCTTATCAATCGCCTCTTTAGCAGCGTTCATCTGGGCGTCTTTTTTACTTTTTCCGGTGCCGGTGCCATATAATATTTCATTTACTCGCACTTCCGCAGTAAAGACTTTCTTATGGTCAGCGCCCTCCTGCTTTATAATGCTGTATTCAGGCAATGAACCGAATATGTTCTGGCATTTTTCCTGAAACTCGCTTTTAAAGTCATATCCCTCTTTATTGCTTATAGCCGAGGCGACCTTGGCATTATAAAGCTTCAGGATAACGGATTTTACTGTTTCGTAATCGCTGTCTAAAAATACGGCTCCGAATAAAGCCTCGACAGTATCTGAAAGTATGGATTTTTTAAGTCTTCCGCCTGTTGATTCTTCACCTTTGCCGAGTCTTATGTAATCCCCGAGGGATAGCGCCGAGGCTACTTCAGAAAGGACGGATTCCTTGACGAGATACGATTTTATTTTTGACATGTCAGCCTCTGTTAAAAACGGGCATTTTTCATAAATGGAATCAGCGTTGAAAAGGGTTTCGGCAATAACAGAACCCAAAACCGAATCGCCGAGAAATTCCATTCGCTCATTATGCTTGACTGCACTGTGGGGATTCTCGTGATGATACGACTTATGGGTAAGGGCGACTATTAAAAGCTTCTTATCTCTGAACTGATAGCCCAGCGAGTTTTCAAGAAGCGTTATATCTTTTGAATAAGAGACAGGCATTAGTCCCGCCAAAACCAAATGAATTAGACATTGAATACTCAACATCAGCATGCCTTGCCCTGTTAGCAACATAATCAAGGTCGCATTCAGGGTCAGGATTCTCGAGATTAATTGTTGGTGGTATGATGCCATTGTGAATGCTGAGGATGGAGAATATTGCTTCAACACCGCCTGCTGCTCCGAGCAGATGGCCGGTCATAGACTTAGTCGAACTGACGCATAATTTATAGGCATGTTCTCCAAATGTAGTCTTTATAGCAGCGGTTTCGAGCTCATCTCCATATCTTGTTGATGTGCCGTGGGCATTTATATAGTTAATCTTATGCGGCTCTACCCCTGCGTCTTTCAGCGACGCCTTCATACATCTCGCTGCACCCTCACCCTCCGGCGCAGGAGTAGTAATGTGGTAGGCATCGCATGACATCCCGTATCCAACGATCTCGGCATATATTTTCGCTCCGCGTTTAACCGCGTTTTCGAGTTTCTCCAATATTATAATTCCAGCGCCTTCACCCATTACAAAGCCGTCCCTTTCAGAATCAAAAGGCCTGCTTGCTTTCTCAGGCGCGTTGTTCCGGGTTGACAATGCCTTCATAACAGCGAATCCACCTATGCCAAGAGGTGTAATTACTGATTCCGTACCGCCGGCAATCATAACATCAGCGTCTCCCCGCTGGATTATTTTAAAGGCATCCCCGATGGAATGGCTTCCTGTGGCGCATGCTGTGACAGCAGCGGAATTTGGGCCTTTTGCTCCGAATCTGATGGCAACATTTCCGGATGCAAGATTGATTATAAGCATTGGTATAAAAAAGGGCGATATTCTCCTATAGCCTTTTTCGAGATATGCTTTGTGGTATTGTTCAATGGCTGGCAGGCCGCCCATTCCCGCGCCTACAATAACTCCGGCCCTTTCTGCATTTTCCTCCGTAATCCTGATGCCGGAGTCTTCAACCGCCATTGTCGCGGCTCCCATGGCAAGATGGATAAATCTGTCCATCTTTTTTATTTCTTTAGCCTCAATATAAGGAGCCGGGTCAAATCCTTTAACCTCTCCGGCGATCTGAACAGGCAATGAAGAAGCGTCAAATTGCGTGACATGCCCTATTCCAGACCTGCCCTCTATGGCAGCATTCCATGAAGCCTCTGTGCCAACGCCGAGAGGGGTGATCAGACCAATTCCAGTAACAACTACCCTTTGTTTATCCATTATCCCTGCTTGTTTTTAATGTAATCTACAGCGTCTTTTACTTTTGTAATCTTTTCAGCATCCTCATCAGGTATCTCTACCCCGAACGCCTCTTCAAAGGCCATAACCAGCTCAACCGTGTCAAGGGAATCCGCGCCAAGATCTTCAACAAAAGACGCCTCCGGCGTTACCTCTGACTGATCGACTCCCAACTGCTTTGATATGATTTCCTTTACCTTTTCTTCAACCATCTAAAAACCTCCGCTTTTTTTAAATTTACAGAACGATGCATGAGCAAAATAAAATTATTTGCCAGCACCTTTTTGAAAACAACCTTTACATATACATTCCGCCGTTGACATGCATCACCTGACCTGTAATATAACCGGACTCAGAAGAGGCGAAAAAGACAACAGAATTAGCCACGTCCTCGATCGTGCCAAATCTGTTCATAGGGATATTTTTAAGCATTTCCTGTTTCACATTTTCAGCAAGCGCATCTGTCATAGCAGTAGTAATAAAACCAGGGGCGACCGCATTGGCAGTTATGCCTCTGCTCGCGTATTCCTTTGCTATTGTCTTTGTGAATCCGACTATTCCTGCCTTTGAGGCGCTGTAATTAGCCTGACCCGGATTGCCCATAAATGCGACTACCGAGGCGATATTTATAATCCTGCCGTAACGGTTCTTTGACATTGCCTTTACAGCTTCTTTAGAGCAAAGGAAAGTGCCCTTTAAATTAATATTTATGACACTATCCCAATCCTCTTCCTTCATCCTGAGCAAAAGACCGTCCCTTGTAATACCCGCATTGTTAACGAGTATCTCTATCTTCCCGAATTCCTTGACAGCATTATCAAAAATAGCGCTCACATCGGATGAATTCGATACATCAGCCTTAAAAGACAGGGTTTTTACCCCGAACTTTTCTAATTCCCTGGCAGTTTCAGTGGCGATATCCGCATTAACATCAACCACCACTATATTTACTCCCCGGTTTGCTAAGGCTTCTGCTATGGCCTTGCCAATGCCCCTTCCTGCGCCTGTAATAATTGCGGTATGTCCTTTCATAATTCAATCTCCCTCAAAAAAATAAATTACATTTTAGCAGAGAATCATCTTTATTTTCCACTCATTTTTGCCTGCCTGTTTGACAACATTTTCCATTCTTGGCTATATTCCATATTATGC